>NZ_JAEQCF010000021.1:0-52312 GCF_020738625.1 Microcoleus sp. PH2017_09_SFU_O_A | reverse complement strand
GCCGGGGGATTTTCCCCTATGTTTAGGGATTTTTGTAGGAGTACCAATGTCAACTAAAAGCGAAAACATTGATTGGGCAACACGTCCAGGGGTTAAATTAATGGTAGCAGATTGCCTGCAGTAAGACATTCTCAACCACTAAATCCCTAGCTAGCCAGAGTTGCCAACTCATCAATGGCATTAAATCACTCCAACGCTCGGATTGTTCGGGAGTTCTCAGATTAGGCAATGTCCAATGCAATCGTTGCTTGGCAAACCGATACCAATGATCCACTCCAAAACGTCGTAAATATTTGAACCAGACTGTTTCCAAAGGTAGAGTTCGTTCTCCAACCCAAGCCAACCATAAGGGTGGAAACGGCTGACCATTTGACATGGGCTTCATTCTTTCGATCAGAATTAAATTGACTTTTTGTCCAGGGGCGCGATAAAAATGCAAGTCAATCCATTGTTTGACTCGGACTTTTCCCAAATCTGGATGTTCGTCAATTTCAATCTCTGTATCCGCTTGGAGCCATGTGGTTGGGTCATTGAGTCTCATTTTTTGACCATGTTTGGGTGGTCTACCGCGGCCACTATAGGCTGGTGGTGCTGACCATAAGCAGGCATTTTTTCGGACTCTCATTAAACAATCAGCAGGGATGTCCGCTTCTGTTAGCGCCAGTACCCAGCTTGCATTCCCATATTCTCGATCTAAAACTGCTAAAACTGGATTGACGCTATGTTCACAGACAAGTTTGAGTTGGGAAGCTGCTTGAAGTATGGGTGAAGACCCACTACTAATTCTTTCATGGAGTAGGGGTAATGCCCAACTTCCGATTGCTTCAGGTATCCACGCAATCGTACTGTATCCCTGACCCACAATTACACCCCTTTGATATTCATGGGTTCTATCTTGTAACGTTTTGGCATCTCGTCTGCCCCATGCAGTGTGGTCGATTGCTACTAATATATGTTCCGTTGGGGCTGCTTCTTTCTGTAATTGCTCCAGATAGAGCAGCATCAGTTTTTTTCGGTCTGGTCTACAGTCTTGTAAGGCTTCATAGACGCGCTTGCCATTGACGAAGAGAATAATGGATTTAGTGAAAATTCTGCTAAACACGACGCATTTTTTGTTGTCATCACTGCATCCATCAGCTCGAATGTCGCATCTTTTGCTTTCACTAATAAATCGTATGCTGCTTGACGAAAGTCCTTTAATCGTTCACTGTTCATTTAAGGAGTGGATAGGTTTTCTTTTTCACCCTCATTCTCTCCTAGCGCGGTGGCTCTAGTTCTTCTTTTGCCACCGTTCTCATCTTTGGTTAGTCTAAACTACAGTAATTCCGATGCAACCGGAAATGATATGAGTCAAAAAGTCGATCGCCCGCCATGCAAAATCCCGGAGCTTTGGTGACTGTAAAAGCAGCCATCAAACCCCCAGGATTTAATGTTTTCCTCTTAAACGAGGCTCAAATTATTGCCAATGGGTATTGACTAATCAGCAGTAGCCAATTCGGTACTGGCTGCGCCGCGCTTCCGCGTCAGGGTATTGAACAGCATCTGACCGACAGCTTTAATCAAATTGCCTTCTAACTCCATAAACATCTTCATGTTCATGCCAAAAGCTGCATTAGCTTCGTCAACAATGCGCTCTGCTGTAGCTTCGTTAATCGGCAATTCATTCATTGCCTGACGGTAGTTAGCTTTGAACTCTTTTTCATCAGGAATATCCTGGAATTCGTAGAAAGCAGTGCCTTCTCCCTCGGTAAGATTCATGCCGCGCTGAGCAATTCCCTTGAGGATTTGTCCGCCGGACAAGTCGCCTAGGTAGCGAGTGTAAGACTGAGCTACTAACAGTTCTGGTGCGGTAGCCGAGATTTCATGAATCCGCTGCACGTAAGCTTTAGCTGCTGGTGACGGGGATATTTGTTCCCGCCAATTGGCGCCGTAGTAGTAGAATAAATCTTGCTCTAAACTTTGTTTGCGATTTAACTCAGAAAAGTAAATTTTTGAAACAACCGGATGCTGCTTTTGGCGTTCCATTTCCTCTTCCATTGCCGAGTAGACAAAGTACAGGTTTCCTACTAACTTCCGGTAAGAAGTTTTTTCTACAACGCCTTTTAAAAAGCATTTGACAAAACCAACGTTTTCTGCCATTGTGTGAGATTTTTTTGTTCCCTCACGCAATTTTGTTGCTAAATTGATGCTCATGCTATATTGTCCAACCTTCTATTTTTGTGGTAGCTGATGGATGCGCCAAAAATCTAAAATTTACCTAAGCATTTACCTTAAAGCAATTTGATGAGAGATTGTATTAATTTTTATAACAAAAGTTGCAGTTGGCCGGAAAGCAGTAGTCAGTTGACAGGAAAGCAGTTGACAGGAAAGCAGTTGACAGGAAAGCAGTAGTCATCAGCCACTAACTAATGACTAATGACTCATCCTCGCCAGCAACTGTCAACTGTCAACTGTCAACTAACTTAGATGTCCAAGTCGAGGAGGTTGAGTTTGGGGCCGTAGGTTTCGATGAATTCGCGGCGGGGGGCGACCCGATCGCCCATTAAGATGGTAAAGATGCGATCGGCTTCAGCAGCGTCTTCAATCTCCACCCGTTTTAGCGTCCGAGTTTCCGGGTTCATCGTGGTATCCCACAACTGCGTGGGCATCATTTCGCCCAAACCTTTGAACCGCTGGATAGTGTAGTTCGCATTGGCGGGGAATTCGTTGCGGACGAGATTGTTCATTTCGCGATCGCTGTAACAGTAGTAGTGATTGCGTCCCCGTTCCACTTTATACAGAGGAGGACAAGCAATATAGATGTAACCTTGTTCTACAAGTGCGCGCTGGTAGCGGTAGAAGAAAGTCAGCAACAGCGTGCGGATGTGGGCCCCATCTACGTCAGCGTCAGTCATGATCACTATGTGGTGATACCGCAATTGACCGGGGTCGAATTCTTCGCCTTTGATACCCAAACCCAGGGCTGTAATTAACGACTGAATTTCGTTATTTTTGTAGATTTTGGCGTCGTCGGTTTTCTCGATGTTGAGAATTTTACCGCGCAAAGGCAGAATTGCTTGGAATTGTCGATCGCGCCCTTGCTTCGCGCTGTTGTGTACAAAAACTCCCGCACCTAGTGCAAAGTTGTGGCTGTTAGGCACTTCGATGTCATAAACATCGTGCCGTTCCTCTACAGCTTCAATCTTCACAACACGGTGGTTGTAATTACGAACCGCTTGGCGAGCATATAATTCTTCACCATTAAAGTAGCGCTTACAAAAAGTCTCGTACTTCAACAAAGACTTATCATTCTTCAGGCGGCGATAAGAATTGTAATAATCTACATCAATCCAGCCCATTTTCATCTGAACAGTCTTCAATGCTTCCAGAGTTTTGCGGTAATAAGTTTCGTCCAAAGCTGCTTTGCGTTGGCGGCGAAACTCCGGTGTCCACTGTTCCTTAGTTTTCTCCCGTCGCCAGTCCAACAAATCCTGATTTTGCCACTGTTCTTTGGCCAATTGTGAATTAGCCTCCCGCGCTTCAGGATTGTTAGCAAAATGATTGCGAACCCGTTGAGACTGAGCTAAGCGGTTTTCTTCGGAACTCCAATACTCTTGTTGGGCTTGGTTGAGCAATTCATTATTTTGCTCGCGATAAGCTTCATTAGTGTCGTAAAACTCACGCCACTTGCTAGTCATGTAAGCTTTATACTCTTCATCTTCCCACTGAGCCTTTGCCTGTTCTGAGAGAATTTGCCTGGTTTCAGGCTGCTGCATCCGCTCTTTCATCATCGCCCGAAATTCATCAGTCATGTGAGCTTGACGGCTCTTTTCAATGACATCCGGCCTGTGCAATGTTTTCTCAAGGTTGGCGCGGTGTAAAGCCAAGTGTTCCTGAGCAGGTAGCCGCTGAATATTGGTCGGATTGTTGTTGAGTTTGTTGAAATCAACATGGTGGCGGTGATTGCCGTCAGATGCTTGATAAACCTCATGTTTCAGGTTGTAGAAATCCGATAACAAATGACTGTAAATCCACTTGTCACTGCTGGGATTCCAAACCATTTCGTAACCGTTAAGTCCCTGCCCGTTTTGGTTCTTTTTCGACAACTGGCGGTTGAGAGGCATTAAGGAATCGTCCGGTGTCAGCATGGCTGCTGCTTTGTAAGTGCCATCCCGCAACATGAACCGATGATCTGGAGTACAAGTAATTGTCTCCCCATTGTCTAATGTCAATTTGATAACCTCAGCATTTGCTTTAGTCATGCGAGCGTTGGTTATCCGCTCAAACCCGATGTTTCCACTCTCGCGAATGGTGTAGCAAAAGTGTTCTTTACCTTCTGCTTGTTCGTCAACTATCTCTTTGAAGGTTTTTGTTGTGCCATCAGCTAATAATATTTTCTCCGAAGAGAGAAAACAGCCGCCGGCTGAATCGCCCTCGACCAGGTATATCTCAGACAGGGCGGGGTCTCTGGAGCTACAGTCCGCTAATTTTCCGGGCAAAGGAGACGATTCTAGGACGGATTTTCGGCGGACTAAATCGCGGGCACGACGGGCGGCTTCTGCGGCTTTAAATGCCTGAATTGCTTTTTCCAAAATAGCGTCTGCTACTTGGGGCCGAAATTCCAAATATTCGGTTAATACTTCGCCTACCAAGGAATCAACTATTCCTCGGACTTCGGTATTTCCTAGCTTTGTTTTAGTTTGGCCTTCAAATTCGGGATCGGGAACTTTGACCGAAATCACGGCTGTTAAACCTTCGCGGACGTTTTCGCCGGCGAGGTTGGGCTCGTTTTCTTTGATTTTGTTGCGCTTGCGGGCGATCGAGTTCATCGTCCGCGTCAAAACAGCCTTTAAGCCTTCTAAGTGTGTACCGCCGTCGATCGTCCGAATGTTGTTGGCAAAACCCAGAACGTTGTCGCTAAAAGCATCGACGCACCACTGCAAAGACACTTCTACATACACGTTGTTGCGTTCTCCTTGTACGTAGATCACCTCTTCGTGCAGTGGCTGCTTCTCGCGGTTCATGTACATGACATATTCCTTGATGCCACCTTCGTAACAATAGGTTTCGACGCGCGGTTCGCTACTTTTGAGCAATTCCAAGCGACGATCGCCAAAAGTAATTTTCGCACCCGCATTCAGATAAGCCAACTCTCGCAAACGTCCAGAAACCGTAGCGTAATCAAACTCAATCCCAGTGCTAAATATCTGAGTGTCTGGAAGGAAACTAACTGAAGTACCGGTGCGATTTCCTTTGCAGGGCTTGGCCACAAGTTCGCTGACGGGAAAGCCTCTTTCGTAGCGCTGCAAATGTTCTTTTTGGTCGCGCCAAACAGTAACCTCTACCCACTCGGAAAGCGCGTTAACCACGGAAATACCTACACCGTGCAAACCTCCAGAAACTTTGTAACCGCCACCGCCAAACTTACCGCCGGCGTGCAGTACAGTCATTACTGTTTCGATTCCCGATTTGCCAGTCTTGGCAACGATCCCGGTAGGAATACCGCGGCCGTCATCTGTGACAGTGACTGAACCGTCGGCGTTGAAGTCAACCTCGATGTGAGTGCAGTGGCCAGCCAGCGCCTCATCGATGGAATTGTCCACAACCTCGTAAACTAGATGGTGGAGTCCTCGCGGGCCGGTGGTACCGATGTACATCCCCGGTCGTTTGCGGACTGCTTCGAGACCTTCGAGAACTTGAATCTGGTCGGCGCTGTAGCTGCTGGTCATACAAAAATAGCTCCAATAATGAGGCCTAAAGCCCCAAAAGCTTCTAAAATGGGAAAACTCCTAAAATTATAGCACAAAACCGTTAATGGCGATGCTAGGGCTTTCTGAATGGAAATTTATCGGGGGGACGGAGGGGAAGAGTTTTGAGATTGCTTCGCGATTTCCCACCCAGGGCGGTGAATGAGTGAAGCCAGAGAAGGGAAAGTAGGGATGAATAGAGCCTGGGATAGGATTTGAGGGTTTTTCTTGGGAAATGCAATATGTTTTTTAAGTGTGCGACGGCTTATGTTTAGATTGATTACAATTTGCGGGGCGACGGCGACGGGGAAGTCTGGAGTGGCTGTGGAAGTTGCCGATCGACTGAAATCTTCGATCTTGAGCGCAGACTCCCGTCAAGTGTACCGCGAATTTGACATCGGAACGGCAAAACCGACAAAGAGCGATCGCGCTTCTGTACCGCATCACTTAATTGACATTTGCGAGCCGACAGAAACTCTAACACTCGCAGAATACCAGCAGCAAGCTCAAAAAATAATTGCTGATGTCGATTTTCCCGTTTCTCCTCCGCTGTTGTTGGTGGGAGGGACAGGCTTATATATCAAATCGATTGTCAAGGGTTTGAAAATGCCTAGGGTAGCGCCGATGCCCGAATTGCGATCGCAACTTGCGGATCTGGGCCAATCTCAATGTTATGCGATGTTGCAGCAGGTCGATCGCCCGGCCGCCGAGAAAATTCACCTCAACGATTCATTCAGAACCTTACGGGCACTGGAAGTATTTTATGTCACCGGGCGCTCTATTTCCGAACAGCAAGGCGAAAATCCTCCCAATTATCCGATTCTACAGATTGGGTTGGACTGCGAGATGGATGTTTTGGGCGATCGCATCCAACAGCGCACCGAACAAATGTTAGAACGCGGTTGGCTGGCTGAAGTAGAATATTTGTGCAAAAAATACGGCGGCGACTTACCATTGTTGAACACCCTGGGATATCAGGAAATCAAACGATATTTAGCTGGCGACATTACGCTTGAGGAAGCTAAAGAATTAACAATTTTGCACACGAGGCAATTTGCCAAGAGACAGCGGACATGGTTTAGAGCATATCCTGAAATTGAATGGTTTGATGTTAGCGTACCTGATTTACTGGAACGAGTTTGGCAAAGAATACAAAATTTTCTGGTCAAAGGTTCGTAGTGAGGACTTTAGTCCGCAGAAAAGAAAGGACTGAATTCCGAACGATCGAACCTAATAACAAAGGTTCGTAGTGAGGACTTTAGTCCGCAGAAAAGAAAGGACTGAATTCCGAACGATCAAACCTAATAAGTTTCAATTAAAGAAACTATTTGAATATAATCAAAATCATTTGCCAAAAAAGCTAAAGCCTCAGCCACAGATTCATCAAGCTTGCGGATTTGCTCTATGCAACTATCAACTTTAGCCATATCACTGAGGCTGGAAGCTGCCAATAAATCAGCCAACAATTCAGCAGGCAAATTCGCCAAAGCTGACCGACTCAAAGCAGCTTGGATATCCAGTTTCGTCAAATCCTTGTTGCTAGCAGGTTCCTCATAGATAAAATTCACCCCAATATGTTTTTGAAGCGCATCAAATATATCTGCTTCCCGGAACGGTTTGCGGATAAAATCATCGCATCCTGCCGAAGAAACAACCGCTCTTTCTTCTTCTAAAACACTAGCAGTTACAGCAATAATTGCAGTAGCTTGACCTTTAAGAGTACCTTTGATTTGTTTTGTAGCTTCGTACCCGTCCATCACGGGCATTCTCATATCCATTAAAATTAAATGCGGTTCCCAATCATTCCAAATCTCAACAGCTTCTTGGCCGTTACAAGCTTCTTTTAGTTCAAAACCGAGGGGAGAAAGCAGTTTGAGTAGCAGCAAATTATTGCTGGGTTTGTCATCAACAATCAAAATGCGATACCTAGGTTGATTCGGTGCGAGGCAAATCACTTGTAGCGCCGTCTTTTTGCCTTCTATTTCCCTGGGATCGATCGCACTAATTTTAGTATCGAATACAAAAGTTGTTCCCACTCCCAATTCTGAATAGACACTCATCTTGCCACCCATTAACTCTACAAAATTGCGGCTGATTGGCAGTCCCAAACCAGTTCCTTCTTGGGAGTTTTTACCAGTTTTGGTTTGCACAAAAGCTTCAAAAAGACTATCTAATTCATCGGCGGCGACACCTGGCCCAGTGTCGGAGATTGCAAAAATCAGGAAGTACGAAGATCCAGAATCTAAATCGTTAGGATTTTGTAGTGGGCTAATTTTACTACATTTTTCAAGACTCTGATTTGCTGGAATATTTGAATTTTCGCTATTCTCCACAATATTAACAGTTTTAGCGGGCTTTAGACTGCTTGCTTCTGGTTTGAGATTAACTTTTACTGCAACTCCTCCTTCTTGAGTAAATTTGAGAGCGTTACCGATCAAATTTATTAAAACTTGTCGCAATTTGACTTCATCTGTGCGAACGTATCTGGGAACATCAGGGCTGTATTCTACTACTAATTGCAATTGTTTGTCGTCAGATTTGATATGGAACATATCTTCGAGATCGTCCATAAATTGATACAAATCAAAATTTTTATAGTTGAGAATAGTCCGACCAGCTTCAATCTTTGATAAATCTAAAACCTGGTTGATTAAAGTTAGTAAATGGTCGCCGCTGCGAGTAATAATTGCGACATTATCTTGATGCTCTTTGGGTAGATTTTGGCTGCGGAGCATGATTTGAGAAAAGCCGAGGATGGCGTTGAGGGGAGAGCGCAATTCGTGGCTCATGTTGGCTAAAAAACTGCTCTTCGCTTCGTTGGCTACTTCGGCTTTTTTCTTGGCAAGAGCGAGCTCCGATGTGCGTTCTTCTACTTTTGTTTCTAAGGTGCGGTTGGAATCTGCTAGATTAGTATAAAGTCTGGCATTTTCAATGGAGATGGCTGCCGAAGCCGATAAGACTTTCAGCAGTTCTAATCTGTCTGATGTAAATGCTCCAGCAATCAGGTTGTTTTCTAAGTAAATTATGCCGATAAGTTGACCTTGGTTCAGGAGTGGCGCGCACAATATTGATTTGTTTTGATGCTGTTTGATATAGGGGTCGCTGTTAAAATTTTTGCTGGCAAATGCTTGGCTTAAAACTACTGTCTCTCCTGTACGGGCAACATAATTAACAATCGATACTGGTAGGTTATTATCTATAGAAATTGACTGCAATACCGCAATACTCTCCGAATCGATCGCACCCGCAGCTTCGATTAGCAATTCCCCGGAATTGTTATTGGCAGAATCTGAGGGGGAATGGAAAATTAAATAGCCTCGTTGTGCTCCGGCATTTTCAATCAGTATTTTCATCAAAGAAGCCAGCAACTTATCCAAGAGTATTTCGCCAGAAATGGCTTGGCTGGCTTTCACTACCGCAGCCAAATCTAAAGCTGAACTTCCTAAGCCAGGGGTGTTTAATTGGCTGGCTATAGTTACTGTACTGGCATCATGAAATTGAGTTTCTGATGTGGATTTTATTAATAATTTTGGGTGAGTTGCTTCTAACTTTTCTTGTTTGCGTTTGGCGCCCCAAATTAGATAGTTGTAGTGCGCTTTTTTTAGGTAAATTTCGGCAAATTCTGCTTTACCTTTGCTCAGCCAGAAATTGGCTGCTAATTCTGCGGCTAATGCTTCATTTTGGATAAAATAGCCGTCTCTGGCTGAAGTAATCGATCGATCGTACAAATCGATCGCCTCCATCTCCTTACCCACAATCCGCGCCATCTCCCCAGCTACCAATAAGTATTTATGCTCAAAGGTCTCCGGACAGCTATCAGCCCAGATTTTCATCTGTTTTTGGTTGGCTTTGAGCTTTCTCAGATATTTTTGGCGATCGCCCTTGGAAGCTTGCGGGTAAAGCGCAGTTAAAATTAGAGAATAATAAAAATTATGTTCGGCTACAATAATTGTGCCGATCGCCAAACTCAATTTTTTCTCAGCTTCCACAGCATAGCTGAAAGCTGCTGCATACTCTCCGTACAAATACAAAACCTGGCATTTCAAAATTTGATAGCCGCAGATTGCCAAAAAACTGCCGCGATCGGCACACCGCTCTAAATATTGTCCTTCGCTAATTTCGCCATTAGAAAATACCTCACAATTAGAAGTTTCTCCCAGTAAATTAAACAAAGCTATCTGACAGCCTAGTAAGTAATCAGTAGCAATTTGATTGTTAGTTTTAAAGTTAAATAGCAAAAAATTCCACACTTCTACACGCAGAGATTCGAGATTTTTGCCCTGGGGGATAGAATACATCAATTTGTAAAGCTGAATGTAACCTGCAAATTGCAATTCGCCGGATTCTAAGCCAGCTTGATAGCCATTATGGCTAATCGAATCCGACAGTTTCAGAGGCTGTATCCAGTGATTTAAATGAGCGACAAGCATTTCCGATGCCTTGCATTTTTGCGTCAAATCGTGAAAGCGATCGCTCAAATTGAGAGCTAACATCCCAAACTCGTATCCCGAGCGATAATCAGCCATCGCAGCCGACAAAACCAAGCCGTAGCAAGCATAGCTGTAAGATGATTCCGGCACCGGGCCGTATTTCAGAGAAAGATTGACAGATTTTGTAACAACTAATTGGTAAAGTATCGGATTGGAAAATAAACTCGCGGGAATAATTTTATCCAGAAGTTTCATCGCGGTTCTTTTTTCCGAAATCTTCATTTCCGGTACGTGCAGCAAAGCACCAATTGCCCGATCGCCCAATTGCGCTGTTGCTTCAGCAAATTCGGCTTTGCAAGCTTGCTGCAACTGCTTTTGGGGCAACTCAACCCCCAACAAACGCAAGCCCTGGCGCCCAAATTTAATAGCTTCCTCGTATTCCCCCAACATGGTATGCAGCGTAATTAGGCGATCGAAAAATTCCGCTTTTTCCACCGCCAATTGCAACTGCGATAGTGCCGAATGAATCAAAAATTGCGATTGCTCGAAATTGCCAATCAGATAATTCAATTCCGCAGCTTCCAGGTACAACTCTCGCGTCAAATTATATTCAGTTTCCCAGCTATCCGCAGCCAAAAGTTCGATCCCAAAACAGACATACTTGACAGCAGCCGCATAAGCTGTAGCAGCTTTGGCTTTTTTCCCAGCCAAAAGATTGAGTTTGGCAATTTTATCTCTTTCCGTGCGATCGATCGCCAAGGGCAGCTCCCCTGCTGTCGCCATTTCTATCGCCCCTATCGCCTTTCCTGCCGCCAGATTTAACTGATCGACAATTTCAAAAAGCTCCTCCGACAAATCTTCACCATCGCTATTATCCAATAACAAGCGACCGATTTGCAAATGAACCGCTTTTTTCTGCCCTTCGTCAATCAAAGCATAAGCAGCTTGTTGGACGCGATCGTGCAAAAACTTGTACTCTTCAAACAACAGTTCAATATCCAACTCAGACACCGGAAAAATCAAACCAGCTTCCAGTGCGGGCTTCAAATCTGAGAACACCAAATCCGGAGATCTTTCACAAATTTTTGATAAAGTAGTTAAGTCAAAAGATGCCCCAGCACAAGCTGCGAAACGCAAAATATTTTGAGTTATTTCCGGCAATATTTTTATTTTTTTTACCATCAAATCAACCACATTATCAGTGATATCCCTTGCTTCAATTTGAGCAATATCCCACTGCCAAAATCCTCCACAACCTCTATTTTTTAGAGCCTTTGGTTCCCGAATCGATAGCTCGGAAGATTCCAGAAAACTAAAATTAATCAATTTCTCAGAATGCAGCATTTTGAGAAATTGATTGACAAAAAACGGATTTCCATTAGTTTTGCATAACACCAAGTCAGCCAAAGATTGCACAGACATAGCATCGCTATGCACAGTGTCAGCTATTAAATTACTAACATCTTGGATGGTTAAATTAGCTAAATAAATAAAATCAATTGTAGCGCCTTCTTTTTGCATTTCATCCACAGTAATCATTAAGGGATGATGGGCGCTAACTTCATTGTCTCGATAGGCTCCAATCAGCAATAAATATTGTGTATCACTATCCACTACCATCAATTGAATTAAATTGAGAGTAGCTGCATCTACCCACTGTAAATCGTCAAGAAAAATTACCAGTGGATGTTCCGCCGAACAAAACACGCGAATAAATTTTTCAAACACAAAATAGAAACGAATTTGCGCTTCATTTGGTCTCAACTCTGCTACCTGGGGCTGTTTGCCGATAATTAATTCTATTTCGGGAATTACCTCAATAATTACTTGACCGTTTGCACCCAATGCAATTAAAAGTTTAGTGCGCCACTCATCGAGTTTTGCGGAACTTTCGGTTAGCAGTTGTCGCGCCAATCCCGAGAAAGCGCTAATAATCCCTGAATAGGGAATATCGCGCTGAAATTGGTCAAATTTGCCGGAAATAAAATAGCCGCGTTTTTCAGTAATTGGTTTGTAAATTTCTTGTACCAGCGATGATTTCCCCATGCCCGAATAACCGGCAACTAGCATCATTTCGCTTCCAGAAAAACTATGTTGTGGGTTCGCAACTCGCTCGAATGCTGCTAGCAAAGCCTGGACTGGCGCCGCCCGCCCGTATAGTTTTTGAGGGATTTGAAATCGATCGGAAATATCTTCTTTAGCTAAAGCAAACTCTAAAATAGTTCCTGTTGTCTGTAATTGACGCAGACATTCTTCTAAGTCTGCTTGAATTCCCCAAACACTTTGGTAACGGTTTTCAGCAGTTTTTTCTAAAAGTTTCATGACTATTGCTGACACAGCCGGAGGAATTTGTGGATTGATTTTGTTGATGGGCAATGGCTGTTTTGCAATGTGACAGTGTACCAATTCCATTGCATCTTTGGTCTCAAAAGGCAATTGGTTGGTTAGCAGTTCGTAAAAAGTAATGCCGAGGGAATAAAAATCTGTACGGTAATCTAGAGAACGGTTCATTCTCCCTGTTTGTTCTGGTGAAATGTAGGCTAAAGTTCCTTCTAAAATATTGGGATTTTTTATGGTAGGAGTTTCGCGGGTTAACAGGGTGGAAATTCCGAAGTCAATAATTTGGATTTTTCCTGTGGCTGGGTTGAGAATAATGTTGCCGGGGTTGATGTCTTTGTGGATGATGTTTGCTGCGTGAATTTGTCCTAATATTGCGGCGGCTTGAATGCCGATATTGAGAAATTCAAACAGGCTAAAGCTTTGCTGTTCCTGCATTTGTTTCAATGAGAAACCGCCAAAATCTTCTAAGATTAGAAGGAGAGTGTTGCGATATTTTTGTAAGTCGTAGGCTTTGATGACTCCTGGCAGGTTGAGGATTTGAAGAATTTTGTATTCCTGTCGGTAGCGGACGATTTCGCCGGGAGTTGGATAGTCTTCGTTGAGTAGTTTGAGAATAATTGGCTGTTGATTTTGTTCTCTAATACCTCGATAAACTGTTGAAATAGAATTTTCGTGTATTTTATTTAATGTTTGAATGCCGGGAATTTCAAGCATTGCATATTTTCCTTTTTTATTAACTGGAAATTAACTTAGAATAAGACCGGGCATAGGGCATAGGGCATAGGGCATGGGGCATATCTCACCATGCTTGAGAACCGCTATAGAATAAGATCGGGCGGTTGAAATCGCGTCTATACAGGCAAAACTCGGATGGTGCGCGGGTTGAAGAGTCGGCGGTTGAAATTAGGTTTTTTCTTCTGTCCGCGCACCATCCGGACATCGTTTGTGTAGACGCGGTTTCAACCATACGTCCTATCTGAGTGTGAAATTTCGCTAACTGTAAAGGCTTGCGACATATTCGCCGTAACCGTTATAGGGCAAAGTTGGGCGAGTTTCCCACGACCAACTGTTACCGGGCCCGACTACCCGTTCGCTGGCTTGCGACCATCTGGGGTGCGGTTTGTCGGGTTCGACATTGGCTTCAAATGCGTATTCGTTGGGGCCGATGGTATTCCAAAAAGTGGCGGGCTGTTTTTCGACAAATTCAATTTTAACGATCGACTTTGCGCCCTTAAAACCGTATTTCCAGGGAATCACCTGCCGCAGCGGCGCCCCATTTTGTTTGGGTAAGCGCCGCCCGTACAATCCTGTGGCAAAAAATGCTAAATCGTTTGCCATTTCCTCGATTCGCATACCTTCGGTATAAGGCCAAGGATAAAATTGCGACATCAAACCGGGGCCGGGAGTGATTTTTGAGTCGTAAAATGAGGTGAAGCGAACAAATTTAGCATTCGATTGCGGTTCGACATCAGCCATGAGTAATTTCATGGGAAATCCGACCCAAGGAACTACCATCGACCAGGCTTCTACGCAGCGAAATCGATAAACTCGTTCTTCGATGGGAAATTTTTTCTGGAGGTCGTCTATATCGTAGGTGCGGGGATTTTTGACTAAACCAGTTACTTCTACTTTCCAGTTTTCGGTTGGTAAAGCTTGGGCGGCTTGCCAAATAGATTTTGTGCCTCCGTATTCGTAAAAGTTGTTATATTTGGTAGCTAGGGCTTCGTCGGTAATTGCCCGATCGACTTTCGCAAAGACAGGATTCCGGTTCAAGCCAGAATATGCTTGGGTTGAGCTTTTTTCGAGAGCAGTTTTTGAGCTGTCATTGCTTTGACAGCCTGTAAGTGGTAGCAGCGAAGCCGTCACGCCGGCGCCAATTAAATTGGTCATGAAACGGCGGCGGTTGAGAAAGGCTGTTTCTGAGGTAATTTGTGAGTCGAGAATTTCCCAAGGTTTGGGAACGCGAATTAACGGCATAGGTAATAGTTAAAAGTTATTAGTTAGTTTGGCGAAAGTTGCCAAAATTTCAATTTTTCAGTTGATTGGAAATTTGAAATTGACTCCATCGCCGCAATTACTGTATCCACAACGACAGTATACCGTAATTCGTTGACAGCGAGTCCAGCCGAGCAATCATGTTCGGTGCGATCGACTTATTAAGCATCGCTCGAATAAAAGTCCTACCAATTAGAGATTTTAGACTGCGACGGCTTCCTTAGGCTTGCTTCGGCTACGCTGACTGACAAGTCGCCAGCGCGGTCGCCCTTGCTTGCCGCAGTGTCGGACGATTGAAGAATTTTGGGGATGACTGACTCGATAGTGGTGGAAATTTTTTCTACAGTTGTATTATTTTGGAAAATAGGTCTCAGCAATAATTTACGCGCGATCGATCGAAGCAATTGTGGCTAAAATCTAGGAAACAATTATCATAAAGCAAAGATTCAAATTATTTAATTTGTCCACAGGAAGCGGCACGCACCGCCCCGCTTTCCTCCCCCACTCCTCCCTTTAAATCGGACGGGGGTCTCCAGCGGCAAGACAAATGAGTTACTGCATAAATCCCAATTGCCAAAATCCCAAAAATCTCGATCGCGCGACAGCCTGCACAAATTGCGAGTCGAACTTGCTGCTCAAAGGGCGCTACCGAGTCTTTCACACCCTCGGTCAAAGTATCGCTTGCCGCACCTTCCTAGCAGCCGATGAAGACCAACCAGCGCAACCCCGCTGCGTCATTCAACAGTTCTGCGGCCCCATGCCGTCAATCGCCGACGGTCAAAACCAGTTCAACCGGACATTTTTGGGTTCTGCCTCAGTTCTCGACAAGTTGGGCAAACACCAGCAAATACCGAAACTGCTGGCATCTTTTGAAGTCGAAGGCTGCCAGTATTTAGTGCAAGAATACATTGAAGGGCGCAATTTAGCCGATCGGCTTTCGGAAAAAGGCGTTTTTAAAGAAATTCACATTTGGTATCTGCTGAGCGAGTTGTTACCAGTGCTGGAATTTGTCCACGAAAATCAACTGATTCACCGAGATATCAAACCGTCCAATATTGTTCACCGCAAATCTTCCCAAACGTCGGCAGCAATAGTCGGGAAAGAGCATCTGGATTCTTGGGAGGAGGAATCCGGGCTAGTTTTAGTCGATTTCGGCTCCGCAATTCCTGCCAACAGCGGGCCGCTGAAAACAGAAACAGTGACGGGTTCTGCCGAATACGCGGCGCCGGAACAAATTAAAGGTGAAGCAATTAAGAGCAGCGACATCTACAGTTTGGGCGTCACCTGCATTCACTTGTTAACGGGAATGTCGCCCTTTGATTTGTTTGACATCAAAGCCGACGCTTGGGCCTGGAGGGATTATTTGAAAGTACCAGTTTCGGCCAGACTCGGCCGCATCCTGGACAAAATGGTGCAGCGAGAACCATCAAAACGCTATCGATCGATCGAAGCAATTCTCACAGACATGAAATACGGCCCGACACCGATAGAGGTGATTGTCAGCAAACCCAAGTGGACTTTAGCTATGTGGGGGGGAGCCGCAGTTGCTCTGATTTCATTGGTGCTCGGTTCTCGCTTGCCATCTCCGGTATCGGAGGCTTTCACTTCCAATGAGCCTGTTTCTAGCATTCCCGACATTCGGTTCGACCCGCCCCCCATGCAGAATTTCAGCAGCGAGCCATCGCTGTCACACCCCGCAGTGCGGACTTTGACAGAGCAAGACAAAAATCCGGTGTGGGCGGTAGCAGTCACTCCCAACGGCCGCGTGATAGTTAGTGGCAACAACGATGGGACAATTCACCTGCTGCACAAGCGTCACGGTAAAGTGCTCAAGGTTTTGGCGGCACATTTGGGGCCCGTGTGGTCAGTGGCAGTGAGTCCCGATGGCAGGACGATCGCCAGCGGTGGCGCTGACGGTACGATTAAACTGTGGAATTTCTATTCTGGCCAGTTAATTCGGACATTGGACGGACACACAGACGGCGTGTTCTCGGTGGTGTTCAGTCCCGACGGCAAAGCCCTCGCCAGTGTAGGCAAAGATAATGCTTTGAAGTTGTGGCAAGTCGAAGGCGGGGCCGAGTTGCAAACACTCAAAGGGATAACCGACGAAGTGCATTCGGTAGCTTTCAGTGCCTATAAAGACACTTTGTTTGCTGGCAAAGGCGACGGTAGGATCGAGATGTGGAATTGGAAAACAGGGGCATTCCAAGCCACTCTGACTGGTCATGTTGATGCTGTTTCGGCGCTTACGATCAGCCCCGACGGTACAATTTTGGGCAGCGGCGGCTGGGACAATACCGTGAGGATTTGGGATATCACCACGGATCACGGGCCCGAACCGTCCGGTGAGGTGACTTTTGCCGGTCATACCGATCGAATTCAGTCTGTAGCTTTCAGTCCCGACGGGGCGACGCTAGCCAGCAGCGATTTGAGCGGAACTATCAAGCTGTGGGCGATGGATGGCGGGGAGCAAGGCACGCTGAAAGGTCATTCTACTTGGGTGGAATTGGCTTTTAATCCTCAGGACAAAACTCTGATCAGCGGCAGTTATGACGACACGATCAAGGTGTGGCAACTGTCTCCTTGATTGTGGCGATCGATTCTCGGTGCGATCGAATTAAATCAAGGTATGTAGTTGCGCTTAAGCGCTCTTTCTTAGCGCTTTTGAACAAATCGAAGAGCGAAGACAGCGCAACTACGTGCCTAAAAATCTACCTCAATAAAACCAAATTGCCGATCGCACTACCGCTTTCCTGCAATTCATGAGCGGCCGCAATCTCGTCTAAACCAAAGCGCCCAGCAATAACGTGTCGCAAAACTCCAGCTTTCAGACAAGTCGTAATATCTGCCGCCGCTTGTTGGTGCGCTGCTTTGTCCATAGCATAAACTAGGACGTAATGAACGGTAAGATTTTTGTAAATTAACGAGTACACAGGAATTTGAGGCGTTGCATTTGAATCAGAAGCATAGGTGGCGATCGTGCCGTTACGGGCGATCGCTTTGAGATTAATTTCCAGATTTCCGGCAAAATCAACTTCAATTATGCGATCGACCCCTTTACCGCCCGCAATTTCCTTAATCCGCGCCACCACATCTTCAGCTTTATAATTAACAATATAATCAGCTCCCGCAGTTTTAGCAATTTCTGCTTTTTCCGCAGAACTTACCGTCGAAATAACCGTCGCGCCACCCCATTTTGCCAATTGGATCGCATAATTACCAACAGCGCCCGCCCCGCCCGCAACCAATACAATTTTCCCAGTAACAGCACCATCTTTAAAAACACAATGGTGTGCAGTCATAGCCGGAACTCCCAAACAAGCACCCGCTGCAAAATCTGTATTTTCCGGTAGAAAAACCGCTTGTTCGCTGGGAACAACAACATACTCCGCCGCCGTACCAAACTGGCGGGGCAAAGTGGCTTCATAAATCCAAACACGTTCCCCAATTCGAGACTGTGGCACGCCTTCTCCTGCTGCTTCAATTATGCCCGCACCGTCGTTGTGGGGAATGACTCGCGGGTATCGCATTGTGAGTCCGCCCCAACCGCTGCGCTGCTTAACATCGGATGGGTTAATTCCGGATGCGCGTACTTTAACCAGCACATCATTTGCGCCCAATTCTGGAACATCGATTTCGCCAATTTTGAGGACATCTTTCGCGTTGCCGAGTTGTTCGTAGTAAGCAGCTTTCACGGTTTTTTTCTCCTGATGTTTTCAATCTCGATCGCTCCGCCCCGCGTTACTTTATCACAAATAATTGCTTTAAAGCCGGAACCTTTTTTGGAAGAAATAAAAAAAAATATTCATTACTCCAATCCTCTTCCTTCCTTTGTCAAGTGCTGTCAACTGTCAACTGTCAACTGTCAACTGAATCAAGCACTTCCGCCGTTAACGCGGATATTTTGTCCGGTAATCCATCTGGCTTGTTCGCTACACAAAAAAGCCGTCACATCTGCTATATCTTCAACTTTTCCGAGTCTTCCGAAAGCAGTCATTTGCATAAATCTTTGAATTTGTTCGGGGGTTTTGCCGACAGTGAAAAGTTCTGTATCCGTGGGGCCCGGAGAAATGACATTGACTGTAATTTGCCGATCGCCCAATTCCTTCGCCAGCGATCGAGTTAGCTGTTCCACCGCGCCTTTTGTCGCCACGTAAGCCCCGTAAGTTGGCATCATTATCGCCGTTGTCGAACTAGAAAAGTTGACAATTCTGCCTCCATCTGCCATGCGTTTAGCAGCTTCTTGACAAGCAAAAAATGTGCCTTTGACGTTAACTGCAAACAGATTGTCAAACTCTGCTTCGGTAACTTCTGCTACAGGTTTGTAAAGAATTACTCCCGCATTGTTGACTAAAATATCGACTTGTGAATAGGTTTCGAGAGTGCGATCGAACAAATTGCCAATTTCTGCGGTTTTGCTGACATCGGCTTGTACGGCTAATGCTGTGCCGCCTGAGAGTGCGATCGCGGATACAACCTCTTGAGCGGCTTCTGTTCCTCTGGCGTAGTTGACGACAACCGATGCGCCTTCTTGGGATAATCGGAGGGCGATCGCGCGTCCAATTCCCCGCGATGCACCAGTCACAATTGCAACCTTTCCTGCTAGTGATGCCATGAGATTTACTCCCCAATTAGCGTTGATGCTGCTTCTAAACAATCATACTATTTTTTTAGGAAGCCGATACAGACTGACCTCAGAAATCGGGTTTCTGCGGAGATTTCTCGTAACTCAATTCAAAATTCGTAGAAACCGGGTTTCTAGCCCCCATGCGTAGTTTCAGATTCAGGTACAGAAACAAATTTAAAATCTCAAACAGTCAGAATATCTGTAGGAATTGCACTTGCTAGCCAACACCTGTGGTAAAGTAAACTCGGCTGTTAAACTAAAAATATATGACCGTAAATTCCGAGTTAACAGAGCAGTATTTGTCAGCGGGCGAGAAACTCCAGCAATCAGGAAAATTTGAGGAGGCGATCGCCCAATACCAAAAAATACTAGCACTCGAACCGGATGTGGCGGTGGCACGCAGCAAGATAGCCGAAGTTTATTATACGCAACAGAGATATGTAGAGGCGATCGCCCAGTGCTACCAAACCCTGCGCCAGCAACCCAATTTCGCCCCCGCCTACAAAACTCTCGGGAATATCCTGCAAGCCCAAGGGAAGACAGACGCAGCGGTGCGGGCGTACTCAAAGGCGATCGAATGCGAGCCTAGATTTGTCGCAGCCTATGTTAACTTAGGCAGTATGTGTTACAAACAAGGCTTGCTGGATGAAGCGATAACATACTACCAAAAGGCGATCGCCATGCAGCCAGACTTAGCAGCCGCTTACTGGAACTTAGGCAAAGTATTAGAACAGCAAGGGCGAACCAATGAAGGTTTAATTTATCAACAAAAAGCTTTAAACTTACAGCCAAATTTAGAAAAACCAGGCACATAAATCAATAGCCAAAAACGAGCAACAAAACAACTTCTAAATCTCTCTTTTCTCTGACTCTGCGCCCTCTGCGCCCTCTGCGGTTAAAAAGCATTCTCTTTATTATAAAAATTATAAAATAAGATTGTTCAAGCAAAATTTCAGTAGATATACCAGGACAAACAATATGGATTTAGACACAAAAAATCAAGACCAACAGCACCCGCAATACAAACGCGATCGAGCCACAGTCGATAATTTATTAGGAAAAGAACCAACCGACCACAATTTATCAGAATTAGCAAGATTAATCATTCGCTATAAAGGATTTCCCGGCGCTAGAGATATCCAAGCAGACTTAAAAAAAGCCCTGCAACAATGGAATCATACCGAAGAAACTCTGTACGAACAAACCCGCAAAATTCACGCTAATGGTGAAGTTTACAGGAAACAAAAAAGCGATCAAGAAGATTGGGCTTAATACAGTCTTCAACCCGCGGAGGCGGGTTTTGTTTGTGTAGACGCGGTTTCAACCGCCGTCTTATCTTAGTCTAGATCCCCCTAAATCCCCCTTAAAAAGGGGGACTTTGAGTGCTTCTTGTCCCCCCCTTAAGAAGGGGGGCTAGGGGGATCGGATCTTAGTCACAAAACAGCAGTTTATGACTGCGTTTGACGTTTGTTTGGCACCAACGAACATTGTTGTGTCCCGACAAAATCCCTCTAAACCATCTCAGCCGAAACAGGCATTGCAGGCTGCGGCTGGAACTGGAACAGCGAATAAACCACGTTGCGGCGGATATCCGTCATCATGTCCAAAAACAGCTCGTAACCTTCAGTTTTGTACTCGATCAGCGGGTCTTTTTGTCCGTAACCGCGCAATCCCACAGACTCGCGCAAAGCATCCATTTGCTGCAAGTGTTCCCGCCACAAAGTATCAATTTGCTGCAAGATAAAGAACCGTTCCGCATCTCGCATTAAATCGGCACGGATCGCATTAACTTCCGCTTCCTTCATGTCGTAAGCATTGCGGACTTGTTCGTGGAGGAAAGTTTTGATTTCCTCAACTGACAAATCTTCTAATTGATCCGGAGTCATGTCAGCTAACAGATAAACAAATTCCTTCACCTTGCTGACAAGTTTGTCGAGTTCCCATTCTTCCGAAGGCAAATCGGGATTGATGTATGCTCCAACGATGTCGTCCATCGTTTGTTCCGCATACTTAATTACCTGTTCCTTCGAGTCCAAACCTTCCAAGACTCGGCGACGTTCCGCATAGATGGCTCGACGCTGATTGTTCATCACTTCGTCGTATTCAAATACCTGCTTGCGGATGTCGTAATAGTAGGTTTCGACTTTTTTCTGAGCGCCTTCGAGCGATCGAGTCAGCATTCCAGATTCGATCGGCATATCTTCCTCAACACCGAACATTTTCATCAAACTCGACACCCGTTCGCCCCCGAAAATCCTGAGCAAATTGTCTTCCAAACTCAAGAAAAACCGCGTAGAACCGGGGTCTCCTTGTCGTCCCGCGCGGCCGCGCAACTGATTGTCAATCCGGCGCGATTCGTGACGTTCAGTACCGATAACGTGCAAGCCACCCAACTGCACAACTTCATCGTGTTCGGTGCTGGTAAAGGCATCGTATTCGCTGCGAGTTAGATTGTAAGCTTCCCGCAATTTTTGAATTACGATGTCTTTGGTGGGCGCTTTTTCCGACGCTACAGCCACGATGTCATCGGCTTGCAATTCCGAGAGCGATCGCTCCCCGTACTCCTTCACCGCCAATTCAACCGACCCTTTCAGCAGTTGCTCGGCCTCTTTCGATAGCTGTGTCGGGAAAATCTGCGCCGAAGCTTTCCAAGACTTGACTTTTTTAGCAGTTTGACCAAAACCTTGAGCTGCGGGGCGGCCGCCCATACCGGGCGCTTGTACCAGGGAAAACCCGTCTTCATCATCGGGGCGCACGATCCGGGGCATCAAATACTCGCGCAACTTCAGGCGTCCCATGTACTCGGAATTACCGCCCAGAATGATGTCGGTACCCCGTCCGGCCATGTTTGTGGCGATCGTCACAGCGCCTTTGCGTCCGGCTTGAGCGATAATTTCCGACTCCCGTTCCACATTTTCCGGTTTCGCATTCAGCAAATTGTGAGGAATCTTGAGTTCCCGAAGCAGCCGCGACAGCAACTCGGATTTTTCCACACTGGTAGTACCCACCAGCACCGGCCTACCAATTTCGTGCATTTCGGCGCATTCTTGGGCGATCGCCTTCCACTTGCCGGCCTCTGCCTTGTAAACCATATCCGAAAGGTCGCCACGGCTGGGAATCCGGTTAGTCGGAATCAGCGTCACTTCCAGACTGTAAATCTTCTCAAATTCCGTTTCCTCAGTCTTCGCCGTCCCAGTCATCCCCGACAGCTTCGGATATAGCAAAAAGAAATTTTGATAAGTAATAGTCGCCAGCGTCTGAGTTTCCGGTTGAATTTCCGCGTGTTCTTTCGCTTCGATGGCTTGGTGCAAACCGTCACTCCAGCGCCGTCCCGGCATCACGCGCCCTGTAAACTCATCGACAATCACCACTTCGCGATCGAGATTGACGATGTAGTTAATATCCTTAATAAACAATTCCTTCGCCTTAATCGCATTAAAAATGTAATGCGCCCAAGGGTCAGCCGGATCGTATAAATCCTTCACTCCCAACAAATCCTCAGCTTCGCCAAACCCTTCATCGGTCAACAGCACATTCCGCGCCTTTTCGTCAACCTCGTAATGTTCCTCATTTTCCTTTCTCAGGGAAGCAGCCACCTCAGCCGCCCGGATGTACTTCTCGCTGGGGCGTTCGACTTGGCCGGAAATAATTAGAGGTGTGCGGGCTTCATCAATCAGCACCGAGTCAACCTCGTCAATTACGCAGAAATTAAAAGGACGCTGCACGACATCTTCCATGACAGTAGCCATGTTGTCGCGGAGGTAGTCAAAGCCGACTTCGCTGTTAGTCGCGTAGGTAATGTCGCAGCTATAATTTTTCTTGCGTTCCACCTGATCCATGCCCTGCTGGATCAGTCCCACAGTCAATCCCAGGAAGCGGTGCACCTGCCCCATCCATTCCGCGTCCCGCCGTGCGAGATAATCGTTGACGGTGATGATGTGCACGCCTTTACCGTTGAGGGCGTTGAGGTAAGCCGGCAGCGTCGCCACCAAAGTTTTGCCTTCACCGGTTTTCATTTCGGCAATTTGGCCTTTGTGCAAGATGATGCCACCGAGGAGTTGGACATCAAAGTGGCGCATTCCCAAAACTCGCTGTCCCGCTTCCCGCACCACTGCAAAAGCTTCGGGCAAGATTTCATCGAGGATTTCTTTCTCTTCGTTGAGAGATTTAGCTTTGGCCAGACGTTCTTTAAACTCCGCTGTTTTGCCTCTGAGGTCGTCGTCTGAGAGGGCGCGTAAGTCTTCTTCCAAGATATTGATATCAGCTACCCAAGGCTGAAATTTTCTCAGTTTGCGAGCGTTGGGGTCGCCGAGTAGATTTTTAAACATGGCAGGAGAGGCAGATTTTTAATAATTTAGCTAGTAGCTTGCAGAATTAGGGGCTGTAGTGTCAGCCACAACGTTTACCTTCCCCGATTGTAGCAACCATTTGCCGTCCTAGGCGGTCGAAGGCGCCCTTGGGGGCGATTTGGGATTTGGGATTTGGGATTTGGGATTTGGGATTTGGGATTGAAGAAGTGACTTCTCTTGTCCCTTGCTGATTCAGCAAATCATTTCCACAAACTATTGAGTAAGGGCGTTATGCGGGCAGTTTGTGGATTAGGTGTATAGCCCGAAGGCGGATGAGGAGATTTTAGAGCAACGGGAAGTCATTGTAATTATGTCCTTCTGAATCCTTCGCAAGGCTCAGGACTGCGAAGAATCGAGCGAGATTCTTCCCGGAGTTTACTTGCAGAACCCTTCACTCCGTTCTGCAAGTAAACTCCGGGTCGGGATCGGAATGACAGACAATAGATGCGTAAGTCCTGTACTCAACAAAACGGTTACTCAGTTTTACTGACGAACTTATAAGCTTGATAACCTCCGTAGGTTAAAAGTGCCCCTGCTGCCACAATTCCTGCAACTGGGAGAGTCACAGGAGCAGCCACAATAGTTGTTGCTGTCGTTGTCAAGCCCAACCAACCTGCGACACCAGCAGCAGGCACTGTTGCAGTAGTGGCTATAGGTACAGTGGCAATTGTAATTGAACCCAATGACGAACCACCAAGTGCAGCGATTCCAGCGATCAACTCGTTTTTCATTTCTCTAACTATTGTGATAATTGTATATTTTATCTCATAATTTACCGCATATTTTTTTTTCTGTCAATATCGAATCAAAAAAAAAATTAGGATTTTCCAGTGTCTATACCGGGCTGCAACGCAGGATTTTAAAAAATTGATAATCTCAACTATCCTTAAATTTAGGAGACACTTCAAACGCTAATTGTGACCCATAAAAACAAACATCAAACTCAGTAAAAAAATTAGTTCGCCCTAAAAGAATGGGAATATTATTCACCCTACTCCAGGCAAAAACTAACTGAACTGGATCAAAGTCCCCTATTTTTGCCAAGACTAATAACCCTTTCGTTTCAGCACTCGCTAAATTTCCCGCTAAAGTAACAGAAAATCTTTGCTCTTCCCAAATTGCCCCTAATTGCACCCCAACATTATAGGGCAAAACATTTACGCTAGCTCCTGTATCCAGTAAACCCATAACCTCAACAGAACGATTTTGATAAGTTAGTGTTAAAGGCAGATACGGAACATCAGCTAAAACACCTGACTCATCTCGTTTAGGTTGAAAAGAATATCGCCTACCATTAAACATTTTGAGTTTGTTTTTGTTCTGTTTCTAGTAACTGCATTAATTGCTCTGCTGCACTATTAGAAGTATGCACGGAATACATAATTTCAGCAGATTCATTGCCCATGACAATTCCTTCTTCTTTCGCCAATTCTGCTATTAAAAACAGCATTATTTGAAATTTATCAGTGCGGGACAATTGCTGAAGTTGGGCTAATAATTCAAGATTTGACATAAAACGCCATTGAATTCGTTTTTCCATTTTATCACACCCTTGAGATTTAAACTACTCCACAACAGCAGTGTGAATCCCTAATTCCTGAACAGGCAAGATGCCTGTTCCACAAAGAATGAATTTGATTGTGGAACAGGCATCTTGCCTGTTCTTGAGAATGGTGTAAGATGTGAGATTAACCCTACTCTTCAACAGGCCTGGGGACTTCGTAAGTCAAAAAGTCATAGGCCATTTTCGTATTTGGAAAAATTGCCTGGGCTTCTTTGAGCAAGTCATCCAGGACGATCGCATTTCCCGGAGCGTAACGCGGGCTAAAATGCGTCATGATCAACTGTTTCGCCCCAGCGAGCAAAGCTACTTGAGCCGCCATTGTCGAGGTTGAGTGCAGGCGATCGAAGGCCATTTGAGCATCTTGATGGGCAAAAGTCGCTTCATGTACCAACAAATCCGCATCCTTTGCCAATTCCACCGCGCTGTCACAAAAAACCGTGTCAGTACAGTAAACAAACTTTCGCCCGACTTGATCCGGGCCACAAAAATCAGTACCTTTAAACTCCCGCCCATCTGATAATTTGACCGTCTTTCCTTGTTTTAATTCACCATAAACTGGCCCCGATGGAATCCCTACAGCCTTCGCTTTTTCGACATCAAAGTGTCCCGGACGGTCTTTCTCAGTGATGCGATAACCAAAAGCAGTAACTCGATGCTTTAAAGGAGCGCAACTCACAATATATTCGTCATCTTCATAGACAACTCCCTCGTGACTTTTGTGTACCTTCACAGGGTAAGAAAAATGAGTTTGAGAATAGCGAACGCCAGCTTGCAAATATTCTTCAAGTCCTGGAGGCCCGTAAAGATCGATACGCTTGACATTCCCCGCCAAACCGCAGCTAGCCAGCAAACCCATTAAGCCGAAAATGTGGTCGCCGTGCAGGTGAGTGATGAAAATGCGGCTCAGTTGGCTGACTTTTAGCTCGCTACGGAGGAATTGGTGCTGGGTTCCTTCGCCGCAGTCAAATAGCCAGAGTTCGGCTCGCTGGGGCAAGCGGAGGGCGATGCTGGAAACGTTGCGCGATCGCGTGGGTACGCCGGAGCTAGTTCCGAGAAATGTAATCTGCAAGAGTCAAATCACCTCAATTAAATCTTAAAAAATATGTTACAAATATCCAGGTGCGGCCAATCTGACATAAAGGAATTATTCGCAGGCAGGAACCGGGATAAATCGCTGTTGCTGCCAGGATCTAGTCGCTCCAATCATTTTTGACGCACAAAGTGCCAAACCCAATTCTGGGTGCATCTGGTTTTTGAAGAGGGCGAAGCATGACCGTATATGAGTTATTAGTTATAATCCCATATTGACTGCGGTCATGCTTCGCCCCTACAGATATATTTGCTTGCATTGAGATGCACCCCCAATTCTAACGTTTTCTTTCTGCCGTTCTCCTTCCTTTTTCCCGAACCTTCCCGAACTCTTAAAAATTCTCAAACTCATACAGCACAGGAGGAAAATTTTAAAATGCAGTCAGGAGTGTTCTTTACTTCCGTTGTTTCGACATTAAAAAAACGCTACTTTTGGATTTCGCTGTTGTTTTGGCTGGTAATGGTAGCCCCAGCACAGGCGGCGCTGATTTTGCGAGTTGCGGTACAAGACGGGACGAGTCAGATCAAAGTCGGCAGTTCTACTAAGGCTGCAATCCGCGACAGCAGCGGGCGCAATTTGGGGGAACTGCCCGCCAACAGTTCTCAGTCTGCTCAATTTCGATCGGGAACTGTGGCAATTGGCCGCTGGGCTGCCAATCAAATTTGGATCGAGCCGACCGGAAACGGTTATGTTTGGATTGGCGATCGATGGTATCGGGGACGCACGCTTCTAGTTCCCGAAAAAGGAGCCTTAACCGCCGTCAACTATGTCGATATCGAACAGTATCTCTACAGCGTTCTCGGTGCCGAAATGAGTGGCAATTGGCCTCAAGAGGCTTTGAAAGCCCAAGCAGTCGCCGCCCGTTCCTACGCTCTCCACAAGCGCCTCAAAAGCGAAACCGACCTTTACGATGTGGATGACACTCAGTCTTCCCAGGTTTACAAAGGATTGCAAACAGAATCTTCGGGTACTTATGCCGCAGTGGATGCCACCGCCGGTCAAGTTCTGACTTACAACGGTCAGATTATTTTAGCCGTTTTCCACTCTGCCTCTGGCGGACATACGGAAAATGTCGAGGATGTTTGGACGGAACCCCTGCCTTATTTGCGGGCTGTTCCTGACTTCGACCAAGGGGCGCCGGTTTACCAATGGAAAGAAAATTTTTCCCGCGCTCAAATCAGCAGCAAGATTTCTGGTGTGGGTAATGTAATCTCGATGAAGCCAGAACGTACTACCGCTTACGGCAGCGTTTTGTCCATGAAAGTAGTCGGGGATGGCGGTTCTAGGGTGATGACTGGCGCGGATTTGCGTCGGGTTCTAAATTTAAGGAGTACCCGCTTTACTGTGATTCCTCAGTACGGCGGGATTTTTAGCGGCCAAAATAGGGGGAAGCCTCCTACGGGTTTTCAAGTTGCTGGCAAAGGTTTCGGTCACGCTGTGGGCATGAGTCAGTGGGGGGCTTACAATTTGGCTAGGCAGGGATACGGCTACCAGCAGATTTTGTTGCACTATTACCGGGGTGCTGCTTTGGCTAGAATTGCTGTGCAGTAACTGTTGGGAATGGGGGATGGGGCATGGGGCATGGGGCATGGGGCATGGGGCATGGGGCATTGGTAAGAAATAACAAATAACCAATAACAAGTAATAACGAATAACTAACTAACTGTCCACTGCCAACTGCCAACTGCCAACTGACTACTGACTAACTAAATTAAGGATTGCTATGCAAAAGTGGGAGTATTTATTTGTGGATGCGAATATGTATCCTTTTGGAAATAAGCTAATTAGTTTATATGTAAATGGTGAGGAGCTGCGAGATTGGAAACAAGGCTCGCTACATCTATTTGTCAATCAATTGGGGGAGGATGGGTGGGAACTTGTGGCTCTGCGACATGACTCGAAATACGACCAAAATTGTTTGATTTTTAAACGCCCTAAGATTGTTAAAAAGATGAGAAAAACAACAGATTCTAGTATTCAAAATAAATGATTTTGGCGTTGTTTAATCAGGGGATGAAAATGGGTAACTTGAAAATTCAGCTATATTGACTGACTGGTTTGTTTCATTTTTTCACATTGAGTCGTTCATACTGTTGCAGCAGCAACGCCAATAGAAGGTATGTAGTTGCACTTGGGCGCTCTTTCCTAATATAAGCTAAGAGCGCTGAAGCGCAACTACGTACCTAAGATCAATTCTCAGAAGACTTCTAGTCTCCGGCGGTTAGAAACCGCGACTACAAAAACAAAGTCCACCTCCGTGGACTAAGAAAAAATCTGTGTGCTGCATTCCTGATTCTTCGGGTTATAAATTAATTGTCCGATCGCCCAATTCGCCGCTGCCATTCAGCATCTATTTTTGCTGACTGTTCTAGTTCTTGTTGAGTTAATTCGCTTTCTGTGGTATAAGCTAAGTCTTCTCCACTCAGAACGTTTTCGCCTGCAAATTCCTGGGCGTAGGCCAGTTTTTGCTGCAAGTTGGCATCGGGTTGGTTTAATAACATGGCTCGCTGCTGCCGATCGTGATTCCGAGCTTCTATCCTGCTATTTTTCCACTGAATCCAGAAGTACCTGATTAAGGGAATTGTCAGAAATCCGACGCCGTAAATCAGCAGCAGTGGATAAATACCGCTGACGAAGCCGATGAATCCACCTGCGATCGCACTTTTCGTTAATAAATTCCCCAAAACCAGCGCACCGACAAGATTGACGGCTCCTAAACCTGCTGCGAGCATGATTTGGCCGGAGTCGGCGTGACTGAAACGCCACAGCATTTCTCGCAAATAAGTTCCTGTTGGTTGAGGATTTTGCAGGAGGGCTGTGGTTTGCAATTGCGGAAAATGATAGATGATTTGCCCTTCGGGACTGACTTCGGGGCGGCCGTCAAAACGGGCCAGGGCTGGTAACATATATTCTTCGTATTCTCGGGCGTATCCCTGTCCGAGATTGTCGAGATAGGGCGCAATTTGTTCGGCTGCGACTGCGCCTCGGTTGTTGCGAATTGCGGTGGCTATATCGCTCCACTTGCGCTCTTCTAGATTTTTATTGGGATTCCCGTCTCCAAATATAAAGGAGAAAACTGCTTCCAGAAAACTCATTTGGGGTTTTTGACCGCGATCGCGCGATCGCTGCTGGTAGTATGGTTCATCATGGTTCCAGTAAAAGATCCAGATTAAGTCGTTCCAGAAGTAGGGAAAAAAGAAAAAGCCTCCGCCGCCACCTCCACTTTCGCCTCCGCTTCCGCCTCCTCCACCGTTATTGTCGCTGTTCATGCTGGAGAGTAAAAGCGTAATAGCAACAACAATTAAAAGGATGGAAGCTACCAGCACTAAGCCAAAAGATATTCTAATCAAGTAAAATAGAACTCGCCAGATTTTTTGCCACCATTCCTGCAACTGCAAGCGCAAGAATTTGTTTCGCAAAATATCTCGAAAGTTGTTGGGAAATATGTAGGCAATGTCGCCGGATTCTGCTACTTGCAGGTTGCCGCCTGCTTCGGAGGCCAGCGTTAACAGTTCTCGCTGGGCAAAATTGACATCTAGTCCAGCTTTTGCCGCCACGTCTCCAACCGTAACGCGGTAGCCAAGTTGCTCGACGGCTTGCATAATCCCGGGATTTGGAGCCATGTGTTTCTCTTTGTGAAAATTACGCGGTTATTTTTAATTATAGGTTGCGGGCATTAAAGCTGGTTTAGACCTGGAGAATTTAGGCTTTTTTTGTGGCTGACCTTGATTTTGGGGCAAAACATTGCTACTTTTGGCATGGTTCAAAAATGGCAGTTTTAAGGTAGCACTGCACGGCAAATTCTGCCATCATTAAAGGTACATCAAAGCTGATAGCGATTGCTGTCAGCTTTGGGTCGAGAATACCGGCGATCGCCAGTAATTCGTCGCGTCGATCAATTGAAAACATCTACTTGATTCTCATTTGTTTCTGAGTGGTATTTGTATTCTTGGATCAGAGTCAAAATTGAACTAGATACAGGGGGTGTCGGAATATAACCACCTGCGACGAATGCCATCTTAATAAAAAATATCAGCTTGCATAATTAAATTAGTGAATAGTGAGTAGTGGATAGTGGATAGTGAATTAGATTGTTTCTAAGAACTCAAACAAATAGTTTTCATCTTTTAAGTTAAGAAAATTTTCTTTACCATTGAGAACATCTTCATAAGTCATTTTATCCAATTCATCTTTGCTCAGGTTGAGATCGATATCAGGCTTTCCTTTCATAACTATGCCTAAGCCAAAATCGCAATCCAACACAAAGACTCGCAAATCTTTGCGATTACTTCTTAGATAACAAATCGTTTTCCAGACATCACCACACCAGTTGCCATCCCATCCAGGTAAATTCATGTCGATCGCAGCTTGCAGAGACTGAGCTGGACAGGCTGCGAGGACATGGGGTGGTTTGCAATCATGCATGACTATTACGCCATTTTCATTGAGGTTGTCCAAGGTATTCAGGACATCTTGCAATGATTGTTCGTAGGTATGCAATCCATCGATAAATGCTACATCAAACCGTTCGATCGGATTGGCACTTGCAAAAAAAGCATCGCTAGTGGCGTCTATATATTCCGCTGTTGCATTACATAGATTTTTACTAGCCCATTCCAATTTACGTTCTTCAGAAAATGCAAAACTAGGATCTACTCCCACCTTTTGAGCGATCTCGATCGGGAAAAAACTATCGCCATTATTTACGCCGATTTCTAAATACCTCAGGGCTTTTTTCTTGTCGATTATTTTTTGAATTACATCGGTTCTGAGCATTTCGGTTTCCTGAGATAATAGACAACAATTTGAAACCTAACTATTTAGGCTGACTGTTTACTATAACATATCTCACGCATTGCCCCACGTATTTTTGTTACTGCTGTTGGGGGAAGGGGGAAGGGGAAGGGGGAAGGGGTAAAGAGTACAGGACTTACGCAAAGAATCTATCTGTAGGGTGCGTTACCTCTGGTAACCGATCGCCAACGCTACTAATAGTGTGGGTGCGTACTTTGTCTTTGCCAATATCACGATCGCTATTTTCTGGCGAGCATCAAGCGGTAAACTGGCTGCGACTGATTGGCTCGGACTCATTCTTGTAGATTATACCCAGGTTTTTCCTAAGTTCCCTCTGAAACCATCATAAGTTCCGCGCAGACAAGCCCAAATTTTCAATCTTCTTGATAAGTTTTCTAATAGCAAGATTTTAATAACTAAATTAATCATAATTTTAATTCTATGAATACTAAACATAATCAATAGTTTGTTCTCCATAGCGAGACTAAGTTCGACAAAGGTGTTATTCCTGCATCGGTAGTAGTAACGCAACGGAGAACAATTCAATCGCATTATTTTTATTTTAGGATAAAATAAATTAACTTCTTGAGTCTCTCCAAATCGTTGTTTTAGAACAATATTTCTATTGACAAATATAGAATAATTTTGTTTCTTTAATTTTAGACAATATTCCCAATCAACTGCTTCAATAAATAAATTTTCATTAGGAAAGGGAGTATTGTAAGCGGCTTGAATGGAAATAAGAGAACCTGCTGTAATAACGGCATCACATTTATAAATTTCAGGGATTTGATCGTTTATAAGAAATTGTTTTAGTTGATACTTATCTAAGATCATTCCATTCCATTGTTGTCCTGTGACTCTATCAACAGGAAGTGGAGCAATAATTCCAATTTTTTGATGAGCTTCTTTGAGATTATCATAGGTTTCAATTAATCTTTTTAAAGCATCTGGTGAAGGTTCAGTATCTTGATCGAAAGTCCAAATAAAATCAAATTCATTTTTAATAGACCATTCAATACCCACTCGTAAACCGCCAGAAATGCCGATGTTTTGGGGATAAGATTTGACGATAATAGATTCGTCTAATTCTTCAGGAGACAACAACACATGAGGCGAGTTATCGACTATTAAGATTTTCTCGATCGAATAAGTTTGACACTTAAGAGAAGCGATACACCGCTCAAGGGCAGTTTTATCTGAATAGGCAGTGATATAAGCAACAATACGATACGACATTACCTAATTAATACTTCCAACTTATTTTTACTACAAATGAATACAATTACCCCGACTGCTTAGTCCTGCTTGAAAAATTAACATTTTTTACGCTGGAATAGTCTGACATTACCATGCTAATTAGCAATTGTCAACAACTGTCTCAAATTGTTGTTGGAGCTGAAAAATATCTCCATGACAAGGAGTATCAGGCAGGACTTCTTTCTGACCTGCTCTCAATCCCGTCCCGACATCAGCAATGGTGAAATCTGGCTGAAACCCCTGCGCCATCGCATCTAGCAAATGCCAACCCCAAGACTGATTGGCTCGGACTCATGCTTTGGGGGGCGAATTAGGACTAAGGCGACAGCCTTCACCTTACACCGATCGCTCGCAAACTGTTACCCTCAATTGAACCGTACCCTACTTTTTTCCCAAAAGCTTTTCAGTGTTGGCTGAACTTTGAAAACTTAATAAAAGTTTAAATATGTAAAAAAAATATGTTTTTTTTGCAAGTCTTGCAATAGTTATCTACAATAGATAGGACTTGCGCGTGTTGTCAAGTTTGTCCTTGTGTCTCACAAGTCTTTTTCGCATTCTCAGCACAACTCTCAACTAAAATTGTTGTGCAAGTATTCATAGGAAAACTTTACCCGCTAATTTTTGAGATTAGCCACTAACCAAAAGAATCGCATATGCCAAGAACTCAACGCAACGATAACTTTATTGACAAAAGTTTCACGGTAATGGCTGATATCATCCTGAAGATTATGCCCGCGAAAAAGAAGGCGAAGGAAGCTTTTGCTTATTATCGGGATGGTATGTCGGCTCAAGCTGATGGCGAATATGCTGAAGCGCTGGACAATTATACTGAAGCGCTGAAGCTGGAAGAAGATCCTTACGATCGCAGTTATGTATTGTACAATATGGGTCTGATCCATACTAGCAACGGCGAACACGATAAAGCTTTGGAGTATTACAGCGAAGCGCTTGAACTGAATCCCAGAATGCCGCAAGCGCTGAACAATATTGCTGTGATTTACCACTATCAAGGGGAAAGGGAAAAGGAAGCTGGCAATGTTGAAGGGGCGGAAGGGCTGTTTGATAAAGCTGCGGATTACTGGAAGGAGGCTATTCGTTTGGCGCCGAACAATTACATTGAGGTGCAGAATTGGCTGAAGACGACAGGGCGATCGCAAATTGATGTGTATTTTTAACTATGATGGGAATGGGGAATAGGGAATGGGGAATAGGGAATGGGGCATCGGGCATAGTTAATAGTTAGTAGTTAATAGTTAGTAGTTTCTCTAATAACAAATAACAAATAACAAATAACACATAACTTGTTTGGCCTCTTTGCCCCATGCCCCATGCCCCATGCCCCATGCCCCATGCCCTATGCCCTATGCCCTATGCCCAATTCCCAATTCCCAATTCCCAATTTTTATGATTGACAAAGAAGAAGTTCGGAAAGTAGCGAATTTAGCCCGATTGGAATTAACGCCGGAAGAAGAAGAGCAGTTTACTGGTCAACTGAACGGTATTTTGGATTATTTTGAGCAGTTGAGCGAACTGGATACGAGTAAGGTAAAACCGACAACTCGGGCGATCGATGTTAGCAATGTTATGCGATCGGACGATTTGCAACCGTTTGCTAACGGCGAGAGTATTTTGGCGGGTGCTCCCGATCGCGATGGGGAGTTTTTTAAAGTGCCTAAGATTATGTAGAATTTCCGCTGTGTACCTGACTCGATCGCCCTAACCCCCCTTAATCAGCAGGGTGGTTTTATTGTCGTCAGACAAATTAGGTACGTAGTTGCGCTTCAGCGCTCTTTATAATATTAGGAAAGAGGGCTGAAGCCCAACAACGTACCTAAGGGTGCTTGTGGCGTACCTTACGATCGCACTAAATTCTCACTCCAAAAGATGCGGCCAATTCCCGTTCTGGCTGCATACCAACTGTCGGCGGCATCGATCGACTTGCAACCTGCTCGATTAGTTGTAATTGCTGCGGTAACATATTAGCTAAACTGTAGCGTTCTAGGGCGGTTTGACGGGCCTTGACCCGAATTTCTGCCATGCGGGTAGGATGGTCTAAAACTTCGTCAATGCGATCGGCTACTTGTTTCGGCGAGAAGTAATCGACGATTAAACCGTTTTCTCCATCGCGGATAACTTCTCTCACCGGGCCCGTATCGGAACCGATTACTAAACATCCTGCCGATAGAGATTCAATCATCGACCAAGATAGCACGAAAGGTCTGGTTAAATAAACGTGTACGTCGGATGCTTGAATTACTTTTAAATACAGTCCGTAAGGTAGCGGCCCGACAAAGTGTACTCGCGACATATCTAGCGGCACTTTTTTGAGCATATGGTCTTTGTAAGACTCGCCATTTGGTAAAGAACGGCCGTAACAAACTCTGTCTGAACCAACAATTACAACGTGACAGTTGGGGCGGCGTTCTTGCACGTAGGCGATCGACTCAATGAACTCTGGAAAACCACGGTAAGGTTCCATTCCCCGCGATACGTAGGTGACAATTTCATCAACGCCGGACAAATCTAAGTTCGGTAAAATTAGTTTAGCACCGGGATCTGGTTTAAAATAATCGGTGTCTACGCCGTCGTGGAGTACGGATAATTTTTGTTGTAATTCTGGCGGAAATTGCGATCGCTGCCAATAAGTCGGCGACAAACCCCAATCGCAAGAATATAAATCGATCAGAATCGGCGCATTTTTGATTCTAATTCTCGCCATATCGTCAACACTTAAAGGTTCCGCCGGATCGAAATCTGCGTCGGAACCAATGGCGTGATAAAACCACTCGAAATAACACAAAAGTGGCGTATTTGGAAAAGCTTCTTTGACAAATAGTGTCGGCCCCCAACCTGAATGTCCGCAGATCACATCGGGTACAAAACCGTCAGCTTTGAGTTGTTCGGCCATTCTAAATACGGCTTGTCCGTAGATGACGGCACTTTCTAAAGGGCGCACGTATTGGTGAGTCTGGGCGTGGGGTTCGCGGCTGGGGGTAAATGCTGCTTTGCGAACTCCGGGAATGTCCCATTCTGGACGCTCGTTTTTAGTGCCGAAAACAATTTGATTTTTGGGATTGGCGCCTAAAGCCGTGATAATGTGGCGGTATTGGGCGGGGAAGTTGGGGTGGAGAAATAATGCTTTCATTTTAGAAGGAAGAAGGAAAAAGGAAGGAAGATGAACAGGATTTACATGATGTTCGATCGATTAGTTATAATTCCAGCAGGTGTGAGACTGCTTTAAAAACATCGCTGTCAACTGTCAACTGTCAACTGTCAACTGTTTAATGGTGCTTTGCAAATCCAGACGCAATCTCGCGGTACTGAAGATGTATTTTTCAGGAGGATTTCATAGTTTAAATGGTTGAGAAATTTTTCCATAATTGTATCTGTCATTATTGAGAATGCAGTGCCATCTCTGCGTCCCAGCAAGTTTTTGTCCCACTCGCCGGCGAATTTTTGCCACCCTAATTCGCTGAGAATATTGCCGTGGTGGAAGACGCAAATGCGATCGCCCCGCAGCAGTTTTGGAATGCGAGTTAGGTAGTTGAATATGTCTACGGCTTCTACGTGTACCATGGTATCGTAGCAAAAGCAGACATCGGCTGCACCCTCGGCGATGCCGTCTAATGTTAAACCGTCGAGTTTGACGTAGGAAACGCGATCGACTCCCAAGCGCGATCGCGCGGCTTGCAGCATTTGACTGGAAATATCGGCGCAAATTAGGCGATCGCAATATTTCAGCAACAGCGAACCAGTTTTTCCGCCACCGATACCAATTTCTAAAACCGTATGTTCTTTTTTGATGTACGGTGCAACAAACTCCTGTTCTATCAGTGCTTCGTATTCGGCTAAGGAGTTGGCCGCACCAGCAGCTTTACCTATCCATTCGTCCCCAATATGGGAAAGTTCGGGATTAGTTTCTTCCCACTGTTGGGCGTAACTGTCCCAGGCTGTTTCATAATCTACTCTTGGGCGATCGGTCATTTTTTCATCGTTCATTTTTGATTATTTTATAGTATAGATGTCTGGATTTTGAATATGTTCCGCAAGTCTTCGTTTCTCCTTGCCCTGTGCTACCAATTATATCAAATCCGGTCTTCATTGGAATGATTCATCTCTCCATTCTCTTCCTCTGTGTCCTCTGTGTTCTCTGCGGTTTAATAATTCCGGTACAGCCAGATTTGATATTACCAATTACCTGTTCTACCAATGCCCTGTTTGCCCAATGACCTGTTTGGCCAATGACCTGTTTGGCCAATGACCTGTTTGGCCCATGATTAATGACTGCTGAAATATGCTTCGCAGAAAATGTCTGCATAAGCTTGAGTCATCTCCTCAAAAGTATTGAGTGAATCCAAGACATATTTAGCATTTCCAGCTAACTGCTGGCGCAAAGATTTATCCTCCAACAAACTAATCAAAGCTGCAAGTAATTGATCCGGACGATCCGGCGTATAAAACAAACCGTTAATTCCCGGCCTCACTTGTTCCTTAATTCCAAAGACTGGCGATGTAATAATTGGTAAATCGCAGGCCATCGCTTCCAAAATCACTCGCGGAAAACTTTCGACACGAGAAGTGCAAACAAAAATATCCGCCGCTTTGTAATATTTTCCTGGTTCCCCGGTTTCCGGGACTACTGTCACCCTTTGTCGCAACTCTTCCGGCAATGCGTTCACCATATCGGCTAATTTATTGCTGTAAATACTCGGCCGATCGCCCACAATGAAACACCTAATCTTATTGTGCCATTTTTCAGGCAAAAGTGAAAGTGCTTGAACTAAATCTTGCTGGCCTTTACGTTCGCAGACGGTTCCCAGCAGCAACAATACCACATCTTCCGCTGCCACACCTAAAGTGTTTCTAGCGTCTTCAGAATTCTCGGAATTTTCCAGTTTGCTCAAATCTAAGCCGTTGTGAATCACTGTAAAATTGTGGTGGCTGTTGAGAGGCAAATACCTGTCACGCGTTGCATCCGCCACAAAAATCACCTTGTAAGGAAAGCGGAAACACTCCAAAGCTCTCGCCGCAATCTCCGAGCCAAACCTGTTAAAATAAGTTTGCCAAGGTTCGCTTTCGTGCACGTTCCACACCGCCGGAACTCCGATTTCTCGCGCCGCATCAACTACAAAGAAGTTTTCTAAAGTATTGGCATAAATTGCATCTACTTTTAAACTTTCAATTTCCTTACTAAAACTCCGGATAGCTTCATCGTAAGCATCGCGCTGGTAGATGTGTTCGAGGGGATTGTCGCGTACAATGACTTCAATTCCCTGTTGTTCGTAAGCTTGGCGCAGGGGGCCGTCTGTCGTGCAAAGTACGATCGGCAAAATCACACCCTCAGCCGCCAATTTCACCGCAATTTCGTACTGATGCAGCGGTGCCCCCGTAAAATCCAGCGAATTGCTGCACATCAAAACCTTAAGAGGATGAATAGAATTGTTTGTATTGGCTACCAACAAACCAGAATCCGAAACTTCCAATGTATAACCCTCTTCCTTTTTCCCTCTTTCTTCTTCCTTCTTCCCTCTTCCTTCTTCCTTCTTCTTTCCCTCTCCTTTCATAAAAACCCGTCGGGGTTGAATATGAAAATACTCATCTTCTAAAGACAAATGAGGACTGTAAAAGCTGTCATTTTTCCCCGCATACTTGCGCCGAAAAGCCGCAACTTCTTGAGGATTGTCAGTAAAACCTCTCGAAGTTCCCTCCTTGTGCAACAACTCCGCATCGGGACAATACACGCACCGATAACCCCGTTCTAACAATCGATATCCGTAATCGACATCATTGTAAGCAACAGCAAAATCATCCTCATCAAAGCCGCCCAATTCTAAGAACAATTGACGGGGAGTAATCGTGCAAGCAGCAGTTACTGCCGAGTAATTTCGCGTTACCATCGCTTGAGAAAGATAGCCTCGATTCTCCTTATCCATCAGCTTAAAAGCGTGACCGGCCAAACCGTGATGGAGGCCGTGAATTACTCCCGCGTGCTGAATTCTACCGTCGGGATATAACAGTCGCGCGCCGACTGCACCAACGCCGCGAATTTGAGCGTATCCCACCATTTGACTCAGCCAGCGCGGGTTGATTGCTTCAGTATCGTTGTTCAAAAACAATACATATTCGCTGTCAACTTTCTCGACGGCGCGGTTGTTGATTGCTGCAAAACTAAACTTGCCACCAGGATTTTTGATTCGCAAAACTTGGCAAGTTAATTGCTTTAAATATTCTAGAGTTTTCGGATCGTCGCTTTCATTATCTATGACAGCAATTTGAAAGTTTTTGTAGGTTGTAGTTTCCAGAGAATCTAGACAGGCTTTCAGCAATTTCACCTGATTTTTAGTAGGAATAATTACCGTTACTGACGGGCCGTCATCCGGGAAATCTTGGGCAAAGATGCCCAAATTTTCTTTGGTAGCCCAGGCGTGCTGAGCGACATTGCCATTAATTTGTCGGCGGTTTAGTGCATCTTGGATTGCTTTTTGACCTGCGCCAAAACTGGCGGGTTTTGCGGCCCCAGATATGGCTGTAGAACCGGGTGCAGTTCGCCAATGATACAGCACTAGAGGCAGGTGCGCGACGTGGCGACAAATTTCGGTTGCTCTTAAGGCAAAATCGTAATCTTGCGAGCCTTCAAAACCGAGGCGCAAGCCACCTATTTCTTCAAAAATCTGTTTTCTGACGGCGCACAAATGACCGAGATACATATAGGAAAGCAGCAGTTCTGGCGACCATTGCGGTTTGAATTGTGGGGCGAAACGGCGACCTTTGGTGTCGATTTTGTCGTCGTCTGAGTAGAGAAAATCGGTGGTTGGATGGGTGGCAAAATATAGCGCTACTTCGCCTAGGGCGTCGGGAGTTAGTTCGTCGTCGTTGTCTAAAAATAGGATGATGTCGCCTGTGGCGAGGGCGGCTGCGCTGTTAGTTGCGGCGCTGATGTTGCCGTTTTCTGTGCGAAATTGTATGCAGATACGATCGTCCTTTTCGGCCCAATTTTTCAAGGTGTCAGCAACCGTGGCGTCGGTACTATAGTCGTCAGCGATGCAGAGTTCCCAGTTTTGATAGACTTGATTGATTACACTGTCGATCGCACTTTCGAGAAAATCTATCTGCGGATTGTACACTGGCATGACCACCGAAATCTTGGGCAGCGCTTCCCCACAGGATTTTAACCGAGAAATCAAGTAATCGCGCGATCGACTATTCCACTGATTCACCTCCAACCAAGCGTCATACCTATCAATCGGTTTCGGCACCACAAAACCCGCAGGCGGTAGCAAATCCCCCGGCGCAGTCAACTGTTTTTGCTGTTGGTAAATCTTCCCCAACTGGCGCATCACCTTGACAATTTCCCAAGGCATCGGCACAATTCTGCCCAGACGCTGTTTTCTCTCCCTAGCCCGCTGCCGGATTGCCTCTACAAAACTCGAAAACTCCTCAAATTTATCAGCACTTCGCTGCCAAATATGGTAGCGCCGCACAGTCAATATTTGTGGCGCTTGAAAATACAAAATTTCCTCGGTATCTAACTCAGCTTGCAGCGAAACTTGCCATTCCCCTGGCGGCAAATCGACAAGTGCCTCAAAGCCGCTTTCCGAACTGTTAACCCAGTCGGGAAACACTTCGCCGACATCTTTTCTCCGCAAACCGTAGGCGCATTCTACAGAAATATCTCCGCACACAAAGCTTAATTTAGCAATTTTGCGATCGTGGTGACAGCACCAACCTGCGAACAAAATTTGACCCTGACGCTGTTCCCACACTACGGGTACATCTAACGATGCTTGAATTGTTGAAACCAACAGCGGATAAGTTGCCAAGAGATGCCAATTTCCGCCTGCTTCTTGGGCTTCTAGTACCACTTCGTGCCGTCCGGCAGGCGCTTGCAATTCAATAGTAAAACCCGCTTTCCTCGCAGCCGGAATATTAGAATGTGCTATCGCTATATCGCTTCTTTCTATGCCGTAAACGCCCGAAAATATTTTGTCATCAATTCGGGCGCGCACTGCTTTAATCTCAATTTTTGTGTTAAATACCCAGCCCACGATTAGTAAATTAGAATCGCTAATTTGCCAAGTAGTGGGTTGGTCTAACGAAAAAATATATTTCGGGAAGAGGTCACGGATTCGGCGCCTAAAACCCCACAAATTTTCTCGGATTTGCCACCAGTCAGAAGACTTGATTGCCTCAATTTCTGCCCGCACTCTTTCTGTTTCCTGGCGCGATTTTTCTAAGTCTTCCCGACTTTCATTTAATTTTTCCTGAGTTTGACTCTGTATTGTTTCCAACCACAGTAACTCAGCTAACTTTTGCTCCAATTTGAATTCTTTTTCTTCGTATTTTACCTGACTCTTCCCTAATTCTGCTTCTAATTCCAAGACTTTTGCTAAAGCTGTTTGAAATTGCGATTCTTTGCCGGCAAGCTGTACCTGAGTTTGTCCTAATTCTGCTTCTAATTCCAAGACTTTTGCTAAAGCTGTTTGAAATTGTGATTCTTTGCCTGCAAGTTGTACCTGAGTTTGTCCTAATTCTGTTTCTAACTTCAGGACTTTTGCTAAAGCTTCTTGAAATTGCGATTCTTGACCGGCAAGCTGTGCCTGAGTTTGTCCTAATTCTGTTTCTAATCCGAGCAGTTTTGCTAAAGCTTCTTGAAAATTTGATTCTTTGCCTGCAAGTTGTACTTGAGTTTCTCCTAATTCTGCCTCCAATCCCAACACTTTCGCCTGGGCTTGGTGAAATTCTTCTTGCCACTGTTTGATTTCGGAATTGCTGGTTTTTTGCTGTTTTTCCAGCAAGCGGATTTTTAGCCAATCTTCAAAAGGCCCGACAGAAGATGCTGGAAAATGAATAATTTTATCGCTGGCAGAATTCGATTCGCTGCCCAGATTGCCAGCTTGGGTTTCCAAAACTTGATATAGTTCTAAGGCTTCGGGAAAATATTGTTCTATTAAACTTGGTCTGTGACTTTTGACAATATCGTTGACTAATAAAGATTCTTCAAAATTGTCGGCAGGTATCGCCCCTAAATTAACGTTAAATTTGTCGTTGACTCGATCGATAAAAAATTCCGGAGTGTTGCCGATCGGGTAAACGTTGGCCAACAGACAGCGATCGGGAAAACGTTCGGACAATTCTAAGACTTTTTGGTTGTAGTGAATCCACATTTTTACTGCCATTTCGGGGTTTTGCAGCAAGCTGACATCGGTTCCCCGGCGGTACAGCGAATCGACGACTTCCCAGGGCGATCGATAAACGCAGATGAAATTGGCTTGCGGTAGCAAATTTAGCCAAAAATCCCAAAACAGGGCGGTTCGCGGGTCTTTCCAGCCCCAATGGTTGTGAGTTTGTTGGTTTTGGTCGATCGCCCGTTTGGCAATTTCCACATATTCCGCTGCTACCGAAATCGTTTGTTCAAACGTACAGCCGAGTTCATCTATGCCGTGCGATCGTAAAACACTCTTGTGAAACTCAACAAAATCAACATTCTCGAAATGACCTTTCACATTTCCCACCGCCGGGCCCACCAACTGTTTGCCAATATCAACTCCGACTTTCTGAAACAAAGAAGCCGTTAAAGATGTACCGGAACGGTGCATTCCAGTAACAATAAAAACCGACGGTTTGCTGTCATTCATATTCACAATTTCTCTCCCTCGCCCTAATTCCCACACCATTTTTACTCGCTACACGATTTAGCCCAAAATGCAACTTATAGGTAATATCCCAACACTTAGTCCCTCATCTCTCCCAATCTCCAATCTCCAATCCACAATCTAAAATCCAAAATCCAAAATCCAAAATCTAAAATGGTCTTGTCTTATTCTCCCGCTAAACCGAGCGCTCGCCTGACTTGAAACCACGTGCTTCTCAGCTTCCAGAACTTGCTACTTTCCATCGCCACAACTCGACATTGCGATTTCTCTAGTTCTTGCTTGACATTCATCAACTGATTTTCAGTCTTCTCCAACTGCATTTGCAGAGACACTAACTGACTTTGAGTTTGTTCCAACTGCGAGTGAACTGAAATTAATTGATTTTGAGTTTCTTCCAACTTAGTATGAGATTCTTCTAACTGAGTTTCAGTAATCATTAACTTACTTTGACTTTGCTCCCATTCTATCTTAGCCCCAGCTAGCTGAGTTTCAACCAATTGAAGTTTGAGTTGAGTAGACCCCAACAAAGACCGCGATTGCTTTTGCCTTACCAGCGATTGCACAGTGCAAGTTTCCAAAATCCATGTCAAACCGTAGTTATTGATTGCTTTAACGGTTAACACATCCTGCGGCGCCACAGAGTTTTTCGGTAAATAACAGTTCCAACCCGACTGCAAAGCCACATCAGTTTCAAAGTGTCCGGCCACATCCGGGCGATCGTAAAAAGGCTCGCACCTCTGCACAAACTCACCGTTTACCAGCACTTGCAAATCCTCAATTTTACCGCCGCCATTCAGATCTGCCGCCCATCCTTCCAGATACAAATTCTCCTTATTTGTAAAAGCAGCAACATCAACATATCCTTCCGGGTGCTGATTGAATTTCAACTCCGAAAAATCTCTAGATAGTTGATTTGTGACAACATACAAATCCTGAAACCTGCATATACCTTTTTCGATGCGGTGAACAAAAGCCTTACCTGCGCTAACTTTATCGACAACTTCTCTGACAAACTTTTCAGTTACATAAGTTGTGCCGTATTCCTCCTTATCTAAAGACTGACTTTCGCTGAGGGCGCTGAACAAAATACCATTAGCAGGCATTTCTACATTAGGAGCTCGCAAACACTCATCGTGAACGCTGAACATCAAAATACCGTTAGGAGTCAACAAATCGTACAAATTTTGCAACCAACTTGTAAAAGTTCTTTCCGGCATATGGCTGAAAAAAGAATTAGCCAGAATGCAGTCAAATTTGCGATCGATTAAATAATTTTCTGGTTTTCCAGTCGAAACAATACCGCTAACGCCGAAGTATTCAGTTTGAAACTTAACCGCATTAGCATAAATATCAGAAACCCAAACTTGTTCCGGCGGTATTTCCTGAATCAAAAACCGTGTAAATCTACCGTAACCGCAGGCAAAATCTAGAAAAGACGGTACATTCTCAAAACTGCCAAAATGCCAATCCACAACCTGTTTAACAGTATCCAAGATGCGGCGCCCCAGCGAATAATAGCGCACCAAAGCCCGATCGCGATCGTCCTTGACATTGCTCAACGCAAACAAATACATTTCATCGTTTTCGCAGATATTTAGTTTAAAATCTTCGGGAAACTTAGTTTGCTCTCGAATAAATGCTTCGATTACCGGATTTTGGACTAAATCTAAATTGCTCTCGCTCATTGTTTTCACAGAATTTTAGATGACTTCGGTTGACGCCTTTTTCACCAGAGAATCAGAATTAACAACAGTTAAACACGGTTCGATCAGCAAGTCAACGATGCCGTTACCGCAGGACTCAGTACAAGACTGAACTCTAAACATCGCCACATCAACGCAGCGATCCAGATAAGTTAAATCCTCATCTACCGTTCCCACAACCCCCGCATTCAAAAAATAAACCCCAGGATTTAGCAAACATTTAAACTGAAACTTCACGACAATTGTCGTTCCCGCTTCCACATACCTAACGGACTGACTGGAAGCCTTTAAAGAAGCACCAGCTAACTCAAAACCGCTAATCGTTTTAATCAACATTCCAAACCTCACCTTGGAAGTTGACCGCGAGAAAGTGACAGAGTAAGTGTAAACATAATCTTGACGACCAATCAAGTGATTTACCACAGTTCCCGACCGAGTCTCGATGTGGGGGTTGATAATTTCCGCTCCGCGAGACGGATACCTCACCGTATTCGACGGTATCATCCCCGGATCGTAAAATTCATCATAATGTTCCTGGGATTTCGAGTGATATTGCTCGGGTTTCACCTCCGTCTTTGTGCTTTCTAAATTAGCATCCTGAAGATTGTTGTCACTTTCTTGCTTTGTGAGTTGATTTAGCGATCGAATATCTGACTTCAGCCCCAATACTTTATCTGGATCTGCATAGATCAACTTTTGATACTTAGAAATTACCACCTTCGGCGTGTGAGCGAGCAGCAATTCTCCGCTATCCATTAAAATTGCTGACGTACAAAGTTGCACCACCGAAGTAGCAGCGTGAGAGACAAATAAAATCGTGCCGCCACCTTCTTGAATGCTTTGCAAGCGGGCAAAACACTTGCGCTGAAAAGCTTCGTCGCCTACCGAAAGTGCTTCGTCAACCACCAAAATATCCGGTTCGACGCTAGTCGCAACAGCAAAAGCCAGCCTGACAAACATACCGCTGGAATAAGTTTTGACTGGCTGTTCGATGAAATCTCCAATATCAGCAAAAGCAGCTATTTCGTCAAACTTTGCTTCAGTTTCTTTTTGACTGAATCCCAGTATTTGAGCGTTGAAGAATACATTTTGCCGCCCGGTAAATTCCGGGTTAAATCCGCTTCCAAGTTCCAACAAAGCGGAAATTCGTCCTTTCACATCCACGCTGCCGGTGGTGGGCGTCAGCGTCCCCACAATTATTTGCAAAAGAGTGCTTTTTCCCGAACCGTTGCGGCCGACAATTCCTAGAGTTTGTCCTTGAGGAATTTCCAGATTGATGTCGTGGAGAGCCCAAAATTCGTCAGCGAGTTTTTTGCTGGGGTAAATAATTTCTTTTAAGCGGTCTCCTGGACGATCGTATCGCTTAAAGCATTTAGAAACATTTTTTAGTGAAATTACATTTTCTGTCATCCGATTTTAGATTTTAGATTTTAGATTTTAGATTGATATTATGTCCGATCTCACTAAAAATAGGTTTGTAGTGAGGACTTTAGTCCTCAGATTTTTATGAGGAATGCGAGTCCTCACTACAAACCTTTATTGGAATTTTAGATTTTAGATTGACTTGCGATCTCAAATAAGTTTACCAGGAGAAATTGGTTTAAAGCCGGAACCCTTGTAGGGAGAAATCAAAAAAAGACGATTCATTACTCGAATCCTCGGACTTCCAGGTAGAGGTCGCCCTCAACTGTCAACTGTCAACTGTCAACTGTCAACTGTCAAAGCACGTCAGCAAAAGCGGGGCGCAAACGGCGGTAAACTGCAAAACCTGCACAAAATATAGCAGCAGAAATCAGGGTGGCGACACCCCATTCACCCCAATGCTTGACTTCTCCAAGCAGTATCAGATCTCGGTAAATCTCGGAGATGGCGGCCATTGGATTGAGCCAAAATATCCACGCTCGCCATTCTTCGGGGATGATTGATGCTGGATAGACGATCGGCGTCAAATAAAACCAAAAATTTAGAATAACACCTAATGTCTGAGGAATGTCTCGCAAAAACACTGTCAAGCCCGCTGTCAAATATCCCAAGCCCGCTGTTAGCAGCAACTGAGGCGCCCAAACCAGTGGCAGCAAGCATAAAGTAGCGTTGAGCTTTTGCGTGGACACTGCTACGATCAGAATCAAAGCTGCTAAACCGAGAGAACTTTCAATAAAAGCGGTCAAAATCGGCACTAGCGGCAGCAAACCGAGGGGAAATACCACTTTTTTGACTAAATTTGGCTGCCCAACCACGGATACTCCCGATTTAATCAAACCGCTGGTGAAGGCACTCCAAGGCAATAAACCTGCAAACAGCCAGACTCCAAAGGTAATGTCACTGTTTTCGGGGAACCCTGCAAGTTGGAGCTTGACCTTGAGGACGATCGAGAATACATAAGTGTAAATCACCAATTGCGATAGCTGATTCAGCAGCGGCCACAAATTGCCCAGAATCGAACCTTTGTATTGAGCTTCCAAGTCCCGGCGCACCAATGTTGTCAGTAGATGCAGCTTCGTCCACCGTTGGCTGCTTGCGGGCATCCTGCCGCGAGCCGATCGGGCTTTTTGGGCAACTCCTTTCACCGTTCTCAGCAATTTTTTCGCCCTCGTTCACTAACCTTCACACCTAAATCAACTCCAGCTACGATTGTGCAGCTTTTGCTAAACCGCAATTATTCCACAGCCCCGCCGCTTTGATCAAGCATCTGCTGGCAAAGATCGGACTCGGCGGTTGAAACCGCGTCTAGACAAACGAAGTCTGCCTCCGCAGACTGAAGAAAATAAGAGACAAAATTGCAAAAGTCCTTTTAATCAATTTTTTGAGCGGGACTGTAGCCCATCCTAGCTATTTTTGCTAGAGGTCTACTTTACCCGATCGCCTGACTCACTGCTGAACGTATCGCCAGTTTTTGCTCGTCGTCGTAGCCCCACCGTTCAAAAAATTCCTCGTACTCGCCGCTAGCATTCTGCAAACTTTCCAGCATTTCGGACGCTACAGCTTTACAGGCGGGCATTTGCAGGATTTGAATCAAATTGTGCGATCGCCCCTGCACTCTAGCAGAACCCGCGGCTCTTTCCTCGCTTTGATGGCGCGAATGATACACAACCATCGCCGACGACATCGCTAAATTTTTCACCAGCAGTTCTGCTACGATCTCAGGAGCCGATCGCAGCGCCTCGATAACTCCGGGTGAAGGCCGGTCTGCCACCTGTCCCTCGTCCGTCAGATAAGTAACAAAAAAACCCCGAGCACCGTTCTTAGTTTTCACCAGAGAGGCCACTGCTTGCTCGATCTGGGCCTCTGAAAGTCGTGAACCCTCAATTTGGGGCAATAAAGATTGAGTCAGCTCGATCGCCCCCTCAAAAGTTATGCTTTCCGACGCTAATAAAGAAGATGGAATACTCATAGCGAACTCAATACTGGTAATGATTCCGCTCACAATTGTAAACAATTCCCATTGCCCGATCGCAAATAACTATGGCAATTATCTCCTCCAAACAACAACCACCCGACCCAAATCTACCCGAAGACATAGCCCCGGCACCCCGGAAAAAAGCCGCCAAACCCGAGACGGAATCGCTACTAGAATCGCAAGAACTACCCGACGAAATCAACAGCAAACAAGAAGACAAAATCCGGCCCCAGCGGTTAGCTGAATATATCGGGCAAAAAGACTTGAGAGAAGTTTTGGCGATCGCAATTGCAGCAGCCAAATCCCGCGGCGAACCGATGGATCACCTGTTACTCTACGGCCCGCCGGGATTGGGCAAAACCACAATGTCGCTAATTCTAGCCGCAGAAATGGAAGTAGAATGCAAAATCACCACAGCCCCAGCCCTAGAAAAACCGCGAGATATTGTCGGATTGCTAATCAACCTGAAAGCAGGCGACGTGCTGTTTATCGACGAAATTCACCGATTATCGAAAGTTACAGAAGAAATCCTGTATCCGGCGATGGAAGACTGCCGCTTAGATATTACGATCGGTCAAGGAAAAAGCGCCAAAATCCGCAGCATTCCGCTGAAACCCTTTACCTTAGTAGGCGCCACCACCAAAGTTGGGTCACTGACATCTCCATTGCGCGATCGCTTCGGCTTGATCCAAAGACTGCGATATTACGAAATAGACGAACTTAGTCTAATTGTCCAAAGAACCGCCCAAGTTCTCGACACTAAAATTACCCCAGAAGGAGCCGAAGAAATTGCCCGCCGCGCTCGCGGAACACCCCGGATTGCCAACCGTTTGCTGCGCCGAGTCAGAGACTACAGCGAAGTCAAAAATTTAAAGCCAATCAACGCCGAAGTTGCCTCCGTCGCCCTCGAATTGTTCAACGTCGATCCGCTAGGTTTGGATTGGACAGATCGGTCTCTTTTGACAGCAATGATCGAAAACTTTAACGGCGGCCCCGTGGGTTTAGAAACCCTCGCAGCTTCTACAGGAGAAGACACTCAAACAATTGAGGATGTGTACGAACCTTATTTAATGCAAATCGGATTTTTGCAGCGAACAAGTCGGGGTAGAATTGCCACAGCCGCTGCTTGGAAACACCTAGGTTTTGTCTCACCTAAATTATTGTAGGGTGCGTTAGATGGAGCGTGCTTAAATAATTGCGATGGAACAGTCGTAGGGTGCGTCGCCCTCGAAAATTCCCAAAGAAATATCGATAATCTTACAGCGACGCACCTGACAAACAGCGCTACAGTGCATCAGGAAAGGCAATTCTCAATCATCACTGAAAATTCTATCACAAAGCCCTGCACGAAACTCATCATGTTGTTGATTGATACATTATATCGTTTCCGGTTGCATCGGTATTCTTTAAAACGTAAACAATTAGCAGTCAACAGTTAACATTCAACATCACCTGACAGTACAACCGAAATTGATATAACTTGCTATCTAACAAATTTTAAGAGGGCTCGCATCCCAACAACATACCTTTCTTGGTACGTAGTTGCGAATGCAAGCGCTCTTGGGGCTCGCATCCCAACAACATACCTTTCTTGGTACGTAGTTGCGATGCAAGCGCTCTTGGGGCTCGCATCCCAACAACATACCTCATCTTTTTGGTAAAGGCTATATGTCTATCACAATCAATCACACACTATCCGAAGCCAGACGCAACTCCCGCAACATCTTTTCTCGCTCGCGCGCAATTCTTATAGCAGTTTCCCAAGTAAAAGTAAAAGATTGAAAAGAATCAGAATCAATCCGATCTTCGTCCAAATCTACAATCACCTGGTTAAAAATCTCAAATAACTCTTCTTGCAAGAAATGAATTTCATGCGAAGTTTTCGCTTGACGAATTTTTTGAATCAAACTTAAAATCGCCAAATTAAACTGATCGGCTTGATTTTTTTGTTTTTCTACAAAGCGCGAGCGCAACTGCCAAACCCAAGAGGCGAAAAGCGTTCCGATAGATAAATATAAAGCCATAAGATCGGAATTAGCAGCCCAAAAATCCGGCTTTTCGCGATCGTAATAAGCCTGAGCGCCCTCATGTAGGGGCAAAGCCAAACCCCCATTTCCTCCAGGCTGACTAATCATTGCCGCCAGCGAATTAGCAGCTACCAAATTGCGGCGGTACTCGAACACAATCCGCGTAATTTCCCGCACGATCTCCGGATCGACATCCTTCCGGGCCAACAGAGTAGCCTGCACTCCCACGGTCGCCAAATCTGCATCGGGAACAGCCGGATCGGCTTTGTAAGTACCCTTAGGAATCATATCGGCTTCCAAATAAGGCAACTTTATTTTCATGGCAGATCCTTGGTCGATCTGTACTAGCTTTCCCTGCGTATTTTGCAGCAAGTTTCTAACCAGATCGCTGCCGGGAGGCAGTACCCTGAAAATAGCATCAACCTCCCCATTACTAAATAATTTACTAGCCTCTGTCCAAGAATTTGGAGTAAACATAAAATCGGTTTCTTTTAAACCATAATGTTCGCTCATCAACCAAAAAGAACTGTAAGAACCACTGCCTCTTGCCATCAGTGCAATATGTTTGCCTTTTAAATCCGAAATACTTTTAATCCCCGACTGTTCGGAAACAATTAAATGAAAAACTTCCTTAAACAACGAAGCTATTACCCGAGCAGAAGGTACCGCAGCCGTATCGTTTTGTACGATCGCTAACTGAGCCTCATTCGACTCAAGCTTCCGCATATTTTCCTCAGCACCTTGAGTTTCAATAACTTGAATGCGGATGCGCGGATTGTGTTTCACGACGACATCAGCAAGTGCCTGTCCGAAAGGGTAATAATTCCCAGTTTTTGTTCCCGTGGCCAGTGTTAATTGATAGACTCGCTCCTTGTCTTGGTGAAGCTTCCAGCCAAAAGCTCCAATCAGGACAAAGCTTAAGAGAGCAACGGGCAGCAGTAATTTACTTTGCATTGATGTTGAGACTCGATCGATAATGGCAAAATTACAAGTATTGTAGTTGAAAATCAAAAGAAGACTCGGGAAATTCGACGCGCCCGATAGGGGAGGAGTCAATGCCCTGCGCGGGCCCCATTCCCAATGCCCCATTCCCCATTCCCTATGCCCCATTCCCCATTCCCAATTCCCCATTCCCAATTCCCCATGTTACTATCCCTCAGAATAGAAAACTTTGCCCTAATTGACCGCCTGGATCTAGACTTTGGCCCGAGTTTGAACGTATTTACAGGGGAAACCGGGGCTGGAAAATCGATTATCTTAGATGCGATCGATGTAGTTTTGGGCGGGAAAGTCGATCGCCGATCGATTCGCACCGGAGCAACGCGGGCAATATTGGAAGCTACCTTTGAATTAGACTCATCCGCCGCCAAGTGGCTCTTCGAGCAAGAAATCGAACCCATAGATGGCAATTTAGCCGTTTGCAGCCGGGAAATTAACGTATCTAGCGGTGCTTTGCGGAGTCGATCGCGTTTGAACGGAATTCTCGTCAACCGCCAGTTAATGGAGCAACTGCGCGATCGGCTTGTGGAAATTACGGCCCAAGGCCAAACCGTCCACCTCGGCCAAGAAACTCTCCAGCGAGAATGGCTGGATTTGTACGGTGGTAAAAAACTCACTCAAGCGCGATCGACAACCAGCACCGCGTGGCTGGGGGCTGCCAGCGCCAAAACAGCCCTCAACCGCAGGCGTCAGTCGGAACAACAGCGGCTGCAAAGACTGGATTTATTAGAATACCAAGTCCGAGAACTTAGCGAAGCCCACATCGAAGACGGCGGGGAACTCGAACAGCTAGAACAAGAATCAATCCGCCTCGGCCACGTCGTCGAATTGCAGCAGCAGAGTTACCGAGTTCACCAGGCCCTTTACCAAAACGACGGCGATAGCGCCTCAGCCGCCGACTTGTTGAGCAAAGCCGAGGAAATTTTAAACGACATGGTAGTCTACGATGTCCAGTTGCAACCAATTTTAGAAATGGTCAGCGACGCCCTAGCTCAAGCCACAGAAGCCAGCAGCCAAATTAGCAGCTACGGCGAACAATTAGAAGCAGATCCCGAAAGACTCGAAGAAGTAGAAGATCGGATTCGCGAACTCAAACAAATTTGCCGCAAATACGGGCAGCTCTCAGAAGCGATCGCCTACTACCACAGCATCCAAAACGAACTAAACGAACTTTTAGAAGGAGGCGAGTCAATGGAAGCCTTAGAACTCGCATATCAGACTGCTCTAGAGCAATTAAAAGACGCTTGCAGCCACCTCACCATCCTGCGGCGCTCCGCAGCCCTGAAACTCGAAACCCACCTCGTGGGAGAACTTAAGCCCTTAGCTATGGAAAAAGTCCAATTTCAAGTCGAGATCTCGCCCTGTAGCCCAACCGCCACCGGTGCTGACCAAATTGCCTTTTGTTTCAGCCCCAACCCGGGGGAACCGCTGCAACCTTTAGGGGCGATCGCCTCCGGGGGAGAAATGAGCCGCTTTCTACTCGCCATCAAAGCCTGTTTTTCCCAAATTGAAAGCGCCGGAACCCTAATTTTTGACGAAATCGATGCCGGAGTCTCCGGGAGAGTCGCCGGTGCGATCGCCAAAAAGCTCTATCAACTCTCCGACAAACACCAAGTTTTGTGCGTCACCCACCAGCCGCTAATCGCCGCGATGGCTGATTGTCATTTTCGCGTCAACAAACAGACGATCGCAGCAGAATCAAGTATCGGCGAAGCAGCCAACTCCGAACCGGGCGAACGAACTGTAGTCAGAGTTGCAGTCCTCAACAGCCAGCAGCGCCGGGAAGAGCTCGCCCAACTCGCCAGCGGTCGATCGGCCCATGAGGCGATCGCCTTTGCCGAATCACTACTCGTCGAAGCCGCCGGATTGCGCCAAAGTCAGTCGGCCAAACCCTCAAAGTAGCAGCATTGCTCCCGAATCACCAATCAAAAATAGTCTTGTCAGTAAATCCACCTTTACTTGACGTAAAATATGAATCGCGATCGAGCTTGCTGTGTATGTCTTCTGACTTCATCGCGATAGATAACGAAAGTCTTCTTGCTCTTCTTTTACTCACCGTTCCGAGTCTCCCAAACGGTTTGAAGGAAATATGGAGATTTAAAAAACCAGTTTCAATGCCCAAAACTGCAAAAAAACTGCAACTGACAACCGACGATCGAACGGCGTCAAACTCAGTTCTTCAAAGCCTAATCTGATCCTCCAGGCGATCGGGGGGTCAAAAGGCGGACTTTTTTTCCGAGTCGGAGGTTACACTGAAAATGACCGAAAAACGAGGCGCAAGCCCCGTCCTTTTAAGGCTGGGGTCTAGCCGATTAGCGACTTCAGTCGCCTTGGAGCGAGTGCGCGGCTTCAGCCACA
>NZ_JAEQCF010000003.1:64724-150855 GCF_020738625.1 Microcoleus sp. PH2017_09_SFU_O_A | reverse complement strand
CTAATCCTGTCTCTGGTAAGGTTCGGGCTTTCTTCTCGAACCGCTCGAAACGAGCCGGACTTTCCAAAAGCCCCCGCTTTTAAGCGTGGGGTTCCTTACTCCCGGTTGTTGCTCAAACTACGGATGTTATACCATTTTTTTTAAGTTATGACAGACTTTGGCAAACAGGGAAAGTGTATAAATTACAATGTCTTGTCGTGTTCGATCTCTATCGGATCTTTAGAAAAATGGTATTAGTTGTTTTAAGTGCCTGCAACACTGGAGAAGGCAGAATTACCGGGGATGGAGTGATTGGCTTATCGCGTGCTTTGATTTCGGCAGGAGTGCCGAGTGCAATTGTTTCTTTATGGGCGGTTCCTGATGCGCCGACATCCGAATTGATGCAGGCATTTTATCGAAACTTGCAAAGTAATCCCGACAAAGCACAGGCTTTACGGCAGGCAATGCTAACCACGATGAAAACTCATCCCCAGCCGCGAAATTGGGCGGCATTTACTTTGATTGGGGAGGCTGAATAATAATTCTCCTAAGAAACTCATCCCAAATCCTATTTAAATGTGCGATCGGGTTTTTTGTGGATGTGCGATCGAATTTGATTGGTTAGTCCGTTATATCAAATCCGTTAGCATCGGAATTATTAGTAGCCGAAATTAGGAGACGGCAGTGCCGTGTCCCTACAATAAATCTGGGGTAGGGACACGGCACTGCCGTCTCCTCTATATCATAGGTCGTGCAACCGGAATTGATATGAGACGGGGGTTTCAACCCCCGGCGGGCCGTGCCACAAAGCAGACAAATTTTCGGTCGGTTTCAGGGCGATCGAATTTGAGAGAAATGTGCGATCGCGTTTTTTGTGGATTGGCGATCGCCAGATTGTGTGTACCACATAGACATAAAATATCCTATCCTACACATTCACCTACCTTGCACCTTCCCGCAATTAATCTTGCACCTCATACCTCATCAACTCTGCGGGTAGAACGAATGAATTTCCCATCTGGGTTGCTTAAGATTTAAGTAATCCTAAATCAACTGTCAACTGTCAACTGTCAACTGTCAACTGTCAACTGTCAACTGTCAACTGTCAACCGTCAACCGTCAACTTACCGCGTAACTTTATGAATGCAGAATCAGCTACAAACATTCTAGATAACCTGGTAAAGGAAAAGAGAGGCGAACCATTGAACGGCTTACAGCGAGAAATTATTCAAGGAGTTTTAAATGGTTTGACATACCAAGAAATCAAGAATAATTATGCGATCGCGCGGAACTATCAAATATGCTACTTAGGGCGATACGTTGCTTATCATTTGTGGAAATTGCTGACAGAGGTATTGAAAGATGCAGGAATTATCGACCCGGATGAAAGAGTCCGCAACAAAAATTTGTGGGATTCCGCGATGAGAGTGGCACAGCAAAGAGTGCAGTCGGAATCTGTACAAAAAAGTCAACCTCCCGTACCGCCAAATTGTGTATTTCGATCGCATATCAACAATCCTCTCCCTCTTTCCCCTTCTCCCTCTTTCCCCTTCTCCCTCTCTCCTGTTCTCCCTCTCTCTTCTTCTCCCTCTCTGTCCCTACCGCGAAACAGGTGGTAGCAAAACTTCTGCTTCCTTTTCAATTATAGATTCCTCCAAAACATTCTCTAAAACCGGAGCAGGAATCGGCACTTCTTCAACTACCTGATGCTTTTCCAAAGTCAAGCGAGAGTTGGACGAACCGGACAATCTTTTTAACAATTTTGGTGTAGGATCGTAGAGCAAATAAATAATGCGATCGCCCGCTTGCCAAATCTCTGTTGCCGACACAACTTGCAAGTATCCTTGTCTTTCAAGTAGCAGCGGCGCCAACTCCCCGGCTTGCACCAAAGCTTGCAAGTGAGCAATCTGAAATTGCAATCCCTCGCTGTTTAACTCGGTTTCCCCTAATTTTACTTCGCTGTCGGTCAAATATTCGTTCCAATCCTTCAGCGACAAATCCGAGACAAAGGCTTGATTAATTTTACTATTATTTGCAGGCGCATTTGCTTGCGGGTCTTTGGGGAATAATGCCAAAACCCTCGGCGGTGCAAACTCCTCGGCTGCTCGCTGAGCTAATACTAAGTTTACCTCGCCGTTGTTAGTCATTGCCAAAAATGTTCCCATCGAATCGAGTCCGGCTTCTTCTAACACGCTATGGTCGAGAGCGCTACTCAAAAATACTCGCAAACCTTCTCTTTCTGCTTGCGCGCAAGCTTCCGGATTGGTGTCGATAATTGCGACTGATTCTCCGCGTTCTTGAAATAAGCGAGCAATTAATCTGCTTAAAGGATTTGACCCGACAATTGCTGCACCTGTTGCTGATTTTGAGGTGACTCCTAACAGTTGAGCTATCCATCCCGCTGTCAGCCCTTGTACGAAAACAGTCATAATAATTGTCAGGAAAACTAAGGCTTTAATTGAGTCGCCGCCGTTGATGCCGCGCTGGGTGAGCAAGATGGCAAATAAAGAGGCGATCGACGCTGAGACAATTCCCCTCGGCGCTACCCAGCAAGCAAATAATTTTTGCCGCCAGTTCAGGCCGCTGTTCCAAGTGCACAGCCACACATTGATCGGCCGCACTACCCACATTAAGGCTAAAACTGTAAACAAACTTCCCCAACCGAGCGCAACTACACTAGCGAGGGATAAATCGGCCGCCAGCAACACGAACAGGACGGAGATGGCGAGGACTGTGAGTTGACCTTTGAACCTCCTGAGCAGCCGTTCTTCCGGCACAGCAGCCGCTCTGAGGACGATGCCGGAGAGGACTGTTGCCATCAGTCCTGATTCGCTGCGGAGTTCTTCTGATAAGCCGAACAATCCCCACAAACCTGCTAAAACTACTAGGTTTTTCAAGTCTTCTGAGAGAAATTGCGATCGCTTGAGAATGAATCCTAGCAGCCACCCTCCGGCAACTCCGACGACTGCGCCAACTAAAAGGCGAACGATTAAATCTCGGAACAAGACCAATAAATCAGCATTGCCGTTTAAGATAATATTCAGTACCAATACCGCCAAAATTGCTCCGACTGGATCGATTAAAACGCCTTCGGCTTCTAGCAAGGCGGCGACTTGTTTGTCAACGGATACTTGTTTGAGCAACGGGCCAATGACTGTCGGGCCTGTGACGACGACTAGGGAAGCATACAGAAATGCGATCGGCCAGGGAAATTCCCCCAACCAGTGTGCTGCCATTCCGCCGCCAATGAGCGTAATTAAAGTGCCGAAAGTAACTAAATTGCGAATGCTACCGGAAACTTTGCCTAAATCTCGCAATTCCAAATTCAAGCCGCCTTCAAACAGAATTAAGGCTACTGAAAGAGACACCATAACTTCTAAACCGCTGCCCAACAGATTGGGGTGCAACAGTCCGAGGCAATCCGGGCCTGCTAAAATACCGAATAGCAGCAAAAATACGATCGCCGGAACTTTCAGATAAGCGGCCAGAACTTGAGCGCTGATACCACAGGTGACGGTCATGACCATCAACAGGGTGATGTTAAAGGGGATTTCCATAGATATGATTGTTACAGGCTGCCCGCTCGGTTTTAAAATTTAAAAGATTTAAAAGCGCGATCGGGGGTGATTTGATTGCAGGCGCTATACTTGACGCTGGCACAAACTCGCCACTGCCCTGGATTTTTGTGAATAAAATTAAAAAACGTTGATATTGGCTATAACTTTATCAGATAATTCTCTTACCGTCAAAGATGAGAGTAAGCTGTAGCGCCTAGATTGTCTGTTATGTTCGAGGGGAAGAAGGGGAGAGAGGGAGAGAGGGAGAGGGGGAGAGGGGGAGAGGGGGAGAAGGGGAGATTTGATGTCGAGTTAATTCTCAAAGAAACTTCTTGCACTCATTCGGAAACTATCTTGAAATACATCTGCGTTACATCGTCGGTTGCATCTGCCAGCAATCTAGGATTTACATAATTTCAGAACATTAAAACCAAATACGGTTTACTTAAGATAGTCCGAAGAGAGGAACGAAGCATAAGCCCTAGCCCTTTCAGGGCGGCTTCGCCAACGGGCAGGCACGCGCCTTCGCAGTATCTATTTCTCATCGGATTTTACCCCCAGGGCGCTATATCAGTAAACGGTATTGCATTAAAACCAAATTCATCTTTTGTGGAATTAATCTCAAATCATTTGGCATTCTGCCATCGGCGCAGAAACTCCGATAGAGTTGCTGGCGAGACTTGTTTTTCCAGCCAATCTAAAGCCTGGTTTTGATTAGGTGCAGCGCGATAAAATTTGCAGGCATCTATCAGCCGAATTGTAGAATTTGGGACAGTCGATTGAGCGCGCCACTTTTGTGCGAACTCGGCAATAACAGCCGGCGAAATTTGTTTTTGCAGCCAATCTAAAGCTTGGTCTTGTTCTGCCAAACCGCGATAAAATTTGCTGACATCTATCAATCGCAAATTAGTGTCGCCCGGTGTGGCAGTTGTCCGCCACTTTTGAGCAAATTCCCCTAAAACAGAGGTAGAAACTTGAGTTTGTAGCCAAATCAAGGCAGTATCTTGAGCAGCACTAGCTTGGTAAGATGACAAGAGCTCAGTCAGCCGCGCGGCTGGTACTGGAATTGGTGTCGGAATTGGTGTCGGAGTTGGTATCGGAGTTGGTGTTGGCGCTGTAGGGGGGACAATTACTTTGGGAGATTTTCTCATCAACGCGGCCCAAGTTTTGATGCCTGCCATGCCGTCTGCATTGAGGCCTTGAGATTTTTGAAACGAGATGAGGGCGGCTGTGGTAGAGGTTCCAAATTTGCCATCCATCGCGCCTTGATAGAAGCCTTTACTTCTTAATTGCTTCTGGATGTCTGCAACTTTATAATTTACGGCGCCTTCTCGGACGCTTTCAAAAATATTGGCATCTACATTGCCCGAGACACCCGACACAGTGCTAGTGTCGCTGTACTGCCAAAAAGTCCAAGTCTTCCAGCCACCGGGCACCCAAGGTTCCTCGGCACTGGTATAGTGAGCAATCCACAGCGGGTAATCTGCCAACCGCCGTGTCCCGAGGTTGTCCCAGAAACCGGGGTAGGTGTAGATAATTGGTCGCATCGAGGTGGCTTTTTCCACTGCTTCGAGCCAAGTTGTCGCGCGATCGCACAATTCGTCCCCACTCAAACCGCCTGTAGTTTCCACATCCAAGACTGGTGGCAAATCCCCCGCTTCGAGTTTGACAGTTTTCAAGAACAAATCTATTTGTCCTTGAACGCTGCTTTCCGGTCGAAAAAAGTGATATGCACCGCGTTGAATCCCCGCAGCTTTAATTCCCCCCCAATTCCGGGCGAAAGTTTGGGAAACTAATGTTGCACCTTCCGTCGATTTGACAAATGCGAACAGAATGCCTCCCTTGGCAACGGCTTGCCAATTGACGTTGGGCTGGTAGTCGGAAACATCTATACCGCGAATGCTCATATAATGGAGAGTTTAAGAAAGCTGGCGCAAGTCTGAAGAAGCGACTAGATTAAGGCTACATTAAATTGTAATGCTAAGTTGCTAATTGTTTTTTTTGTAGGGGAGATTGTACAAGTGAACCTCGATCGCATAGAGCCAGGCCCCGGTCAAGAGTCGGTTTGGGATTACCCGCGCCCCCCTCGTCTTGAGGAATCGACCAAACACGTACAGATTATTTTTAACGGAATGACGATCGCCGATACGCGCCGCCCGTTTCGGGTATTGGAGACAAGTCACCCTCCAGCCTACTATATCTCTCCCGAGGACATCCAAATGGAATATTTGCATAAAACTTCACGGGGATCTTGGTGCGAGTGGAAGGGACAAGCGGGTTATTACACTGTGACGGTAGGGTCGAAGGAAGTTGTAAATGCTGCTTGGTTTTATCCTCATCCCAATCAGGTTTTTGCAGCTATTAAAGATTACGTGGCTGTTTATCCGAGCCAGATGGATGCTTGTTATGTGGACGGGGAATTAGTGGAATCTCAACCAGGAGATTTTTACGGAGGTTGGATTACCAAAGATATTGTCGGCCCTTTTAAGGGAGGAATCGGAACTTGGGGTTGGTGAGTTCAACAGTTGACAGTTGACAGTTGACAGTTTGAGAGTTGAGAGTTGACAGTTGACAGTTTGAGAGTTGACAGTTGACAGTTGACAGTTTGAGAGTTGACAGTTGAGAGTTGACAGTTGAGAGTTTGAGAGTGATCTCTACCCTTAAGTCCGAGGATTGGAGTAATGAATAGTCTGATTTTAATTTCTCCCGAAAAACGTTCCGGCTTTCAACCAATTCTTTCTGGTAATTGTGAAATTGCTGGGTTTCTCACCACCCTTCGCGGCTTTAGGTTTTGATTTGAGGAATGGCAAAGAAACCGCGTTTTTTACGCACAACTTAGTTACGAGTTCGTCTCGGCTTAAAAACTGATTTTGTTGAGTTAGTCTGCGCCATACATGAGTTAAGGGCGGGCGCAGAAACCTTTTCTTGCGCGACAACAAGCCAACAAGAAAAAAATCAAGAATACTATAAGTCTATTATTAAGCGAGGATGAACCAATGCAATCCACACTGCCGAAGCTAACGAATCAGCCCCTCCTCAAACAAACACTGTAGTCAAGAATACAGCCAATGCTAATAAATAAATGTTAAGATAATTCAAGAGCTGACACTAGATTTGTTGCTGCTGTATTGTTCATTCGGATATGCGCTGTGTCTGTGGAATTTATCGCGCCATCTAACTTCCCTGAAAAACCACCTGAAAATTTAACTTTAGAGTCTACTCTTAAGGATCTGGCTGTCTTTAATTTTCAAATTGAAGCTTCATCCCTAGCCAAAGACGTAGCTCGGTTGTTTCAATCTCACCCCCTGCTTCCGGGAGTTATCTTGACGGTAAATGGAGATTTTTTAGGAATGATATCGCGCAGGCGATTTATGGAAAGGATGAGTCGCCCATACGGAGTAGATATATTTGCTTGCAGACCAATTCTGGCTTTGTATCAAATAGCTCAAACCGATACTTTGATTTTACCAGAAGTAGCCTTAATTGTCATGGCTGCTCAGCGAGCCGTGCAGCGGCCGCCGGAACTACTTTACGAGCCGATTGTTGTGCAGTTAGCACCTCAAGTTTACCGACTGTTAGACGTGCATCAAGTATTGGTAGCTTTAGCTCAAATTCACCAACAAGCTACTTGGTATATTAGCGAGCTTTATTACAATTTATCGGTAATACAATCTGAACTAGAAGCAGCTAATTCTCAATTAAAAACAGCTAATTCCGAATTGTATCGCCTTGCTAACTCCGATGGTTTAACTTTGGTAGCAAACCGCCGCTGTTTTAACGAATATTTAGATAAAACATGGCAGAGATTGGGACAAGAAGCAGCAGAAATATCTTTGATTTTATGTGATATTGACTTTTTTAAGAAATACAACGATAGTTACGGACATCAGGCGGGAGATGCTTGTTTGCAACAGGTAGCACAAACAATTGTTGAGGCTGTAAATTACTCAGCAGGCGAAGTTTCGGAAGAGACGCTGGTGGCTCGTTACGGAGGTGAAGAATTTGCGGTAATTTTGCCTCGAACTTCACCAAAGATTGCTGTCTCGATTGCAGAACATATTAGAGTCTCGGTGAAAAAAATGGCAATTGAAAATATTAACTCGCCAGTATCCCCTTGTGTTACACTAAGTTTGGGAGTAGCGAGTACGGTTCCTGTACCGACAATCTCAAAAAAAGATTTGATTGCAGCAGCCGATCGTTCGCTTTATCAGGCAAAAGACGCAGGGCGCGATCGGGTCATATTCGATACTGTAAAGTTAGATTAAGTAGATAAGCGGCAAAAATTGGTTCGTAGTCAGGACTTTAGTCCTCATCAAAATTTCAAAAGTTGATTAAGTAGATAAGCGGCAAAAATTGATTCGTAGTCAGGACTTTAGTCCTCATCAAAATTTGAGGACTTTAGCCCTCACTACGAACAACTTTGATGGGATATGAGATAATTCTGGAGCGACTAGGAAAAATTTAGTTCGATCGCACAATCCACACTTTACATCCAAACCCGCTCGGCCGTCCAGTGCCTGTCCGAAGATTCATAAATCCTCAATCCCTCCAATCGGGCACTTTCCACCATTGTCTCAATCTCATCCAGGGTAAAAGCCGCTTGTAGCGAATCGCTGAACAGTTGTTTCTGATGCGAGTTGCAATCTGCCGCATAGAGCTCGACTAAATTATCCCTAATTTCCCGTGTTTCGGGCCGGAGTAAATCCCGCAAAAATATTGCTCCGTTCGGCTTCAAAACCCGCCGGACTTCGCGTAAAAACGGCAGCGGATCGGGCAAATGGTGGATAATGCTGTTGGAAATCACCATGTCAAAACTATTGTCGGGATAAGGCATGGCTTTAGCATCAATTAATTCGAGATTAATTTGCGATCGCACTCGGGCCTTTTCGACATTCTGCGCTCCAACTTTCAGCATATTTGCCGACAAGTCAATACAGGTCAATTTCCATTCCGGCCGCAGTTGAGTGAGGGCGATTGGAATTCGCGCCGTACCCGTACCCGCGTCCAAAACGTTTCCAAAAACCGGCCCCAAAGCAGCCGCACTCTTGGCAAACGCAGCATTAACCTCAGTAAAGTCCATCGAATCGTATTCGATCGCCTCTTCCCAAGAATCCATCACCTCCGGTTCCAAAACTCGCTGCATAAAATTTATCTCGTTATCTGGCATTTCCATATACAAGCCGAGTTTCGCCTGCAAAATCTCGACTAACTCCGGTTCCATATATCTGTAATTGTCGGGGATTTGCAGGCAAATAACTTTCTTGTCCTTAATACTGTCGGGAAATTTGCTGCGAAGTCGAGATCCGTGCTTCTTCTCCATCACAAATATGACATCAGCCCAGCCAAGCAAACCTTCAGTTACTCTAATTCTCGCACCTTTTTCCGTTCCAGCCGATCGCACGCTGTACCCGCTAACTTGCTGGCATATTTTCTCGGCAGTCAAACTCCTCCACTTATTCTGGCTGCACACAAACAATATCTTTGTTCGATCCATTTTATCTGCGTTAATCCGCGTACATCTGCGGTTAAAAATCTCAATTCCATTGCTCCGACCCACCTTGCATATCATAGATAGGGTATTTTGTCAAATTTGCCAAAATTTCCGTTACAATTATTAACCTATAAAATGCCTGTTTTGCACAAAAACTTGTATTTTTAAGATTGGCAGAGTTCGTTTATTTAACGATTTTAAAGAGTTTCAGGCGATAAAAGCAAAAATAGTCATAGCACCCCTTGAGTATCAGAATCGTATAATAGCTCAAACGGCGCAAATTCGTCAAGTAAATGAGAATGGAATCAATAGTGAAGGGTGGTAATTTTGGGGATTTTCGGAGATTGATTGAACATTTAAAACTAAAAATATTTTATTATTTATTCTACTTATCAAAATTGCTTCTGCTGTCCCGATCGCCCTCAACCGCTCAACAATAGAAATAAGCTCGATCTAACTTTCTCCATCTCTGTTATAATTGAGATTAAACGAAGTCGTTATGAGTTCAAGTAAGCAGCTATGACTGAACAAGCCGTAGAAAACCTAGTAATTATTGGCTCTGGCCCCGCAGGATACACAGCAGCCATCTACGCCGGGAGAGCAAACCTCAAACCCGTAGTTTTTGAAGGCTACCAAACCGGAGGAATTCCCGGCGGTCAACTGATGACCACCACAGAAGTCGAAAACTTCCCCGGCTTTCCCGAAGGCATCACCGGGCCGCAATTGATGGATCGGATGAAAGCTCAAGCAGTGCGCTGGGGTGCCGAGTTATACACAGAAGATGTAACTTACGTTGATTTAACCCAGCGGCCGTTTACAGTGCGATCGGACGATCGAGAAATCAAAACCCACACGATAGTAATTGCTACAGGCGCGACGGCGAAAAGATTGGGTTTGCCTAGCGAGCACGTATTTTGGAGTCACGGCATTTCTGCCTGTGCGATTTGCGACGGCGCCACCCCAATTTTTAAAGGAGTAGATTTAGCTGTCATCGGTGCGGGCGATACCGCAGCAGAAGAATCTATTTATCTGACAAAATACGGCTCTCACGTCCATATGTTGGTGCGGCGCGGTCAGATGCGCGCTAGCAAAGCCATGCAAGACCGAGTGCTGAGCAATCCTAAAATCACCGTGCACTGGAACACCGAAGCTGTGGATGTTTTGGGAGTGCCGGGGAGCAAGATGGATGGGTTGAGAATTAGAAATATTGAGACCGACGCCGAGAGCGATTTGCTGGTGAAGGGTTTGTTTTACGCGATCGGTCACACTCCCAACACTCAGCTTTTCCAAGGTCAGCTAGAACTCGACGAACTAAGCTATATCGCCACGAAACACGGTTCGGTAGAAACCAGCGTCGATGGAGTGTATGCTGTCGGCGACGTGCAAGACCACGAGTTTCGTCAAGCCATCACTGCTGCCGGTAGCGGCTGTATGGGGGCGATGCTAGCCGAAAGGTGGCTGTCATCGAACGGCTTGACTCAGGAATTCCATCAAACCAAGGAATCGCAGCAAGCAGCAGCGCCGCCCGCTCCAAAAGTACGCAAAACCAGCGAGAACTTTGATATCAACGACACTCGCCACGAAGGAGGTTTTGCTTTGCGGAAGTTGTTCCACGAGAGCGATCGACTGATTGTAGTTAAATACTCGGCTCCGAGTTGTGGCCCTTGCCACAGTCTCAAACCGATTTTGAGCAAAGTAATAGATGAGTTCGAGGGCAAAATTCACTACGTGGAAATTGACATCGAAGAAGATCCCGAAATTGCTGAAAATGCTGGCGTGATTGGTACGCCGACGATTCAGTATTTTAAAGATAAAGCTTTGGTGACTGAGCTTAAGGGAGTTAAGCCGAAAAGCCAGTACCGCGAGTTAATTGCCAGCAATTTGTAAGCTCGTGTCGGCAGAGGATGACTGCGATCGGATTGGTTGCTAGTGAGAATTTCAGTCTCCCCCACAGAAGGACTTGCATTCCTCACTACGAACGGCGGACTTGCATTCCTCACTACCAGCCTGGTCGATGTTTGATAAAATTATGACTGGCGCCGATCGAGCAGATTGTTGAGCAAAATCTACCCAGCAACCGAGTCGATCGAACTGCGTCGGTCTGTCCGGAACAAGTACGACCGCTAAACTTTGCCGATCGCGTCCGGAACCTCCAGGATTGGAAGATTTGAAACCATAACTGTCCCGTTGCAAGTGCAGCACAAAGGCACGCCGAACTAACCAATCCCAAGGCGATCGCATACCGGAACTCGAAAGCCTACATAATTAGACTTGAATTGCCAAAATCGAAAAATACCCTGAAACGATCTGCGTTTATCTGTCTTTATCTGTCTGACATCTGCGGTTTCGGGAACGATCGAAGACTTATGCAATTCAAGTCTATTCAAAAAAAACAATATAAAGCCCTCCTAGAAAGACGGGGCTTCTACCCATTTTTCTGATGACACAAACTAACTTGAATCTCCAGCCCGACTACTGGAATAAGATTTGGCAAGAAGAAGGCCGCGGAACTTGGCGTCGATATCCCGGATGTTTCGGCAGAGTTTGTTGGGCCGTCGGACACGGGCTGGAAGTTTTAGAACTCGGATGCGGTGCAGGTGTCCTGGCTTCTCAGTTGTTAGAGTTTGGCAATTCAGTAACTGGGTTAGATATTTCCGAAGCTGCGATCGCCCAACTTCCCAAACAGATCTCAGGGGTAGTCTCAACTTTACCCGAAATTCCTTTTCCCGATCGCAGTTTTGATGTTGTAGTAGCAACAGAAGTTTTGGAACATATCGACGACGATCGAGCGTGCGTGATAGAAATAGTTAGGGTGTTGCGATCGGGCGGCAGAGCTTTTTTTGCCGTACCCAACGATTGCCTCGGCCCTGATGAAGAACCAGAGCACGTTCGCAAGTACACTCCAGAAAGCCTAATGGATTTACTCTTGCCTTACGGCGACGTTTTTACGGAAACATTTATTGATGAGTTCAGTGTTGGCAGAGATCTTATTGCTCTACCAAGCATTTTAGCAGCACTCTACCTTCCCAGCGACAGCGAACTTGTTTGAGTTGCAAGATATCAGGATAAAAAATGAGCATTAGGGCAGCACTCGGACAAAAACCATTTTTATCTTTTTGTGCGATCGTCAAAAATGAAAGCGAGAATTTAGCGCGCTGTTTGGCTAGCGTTCAACCCTACGTTGATGAAATAATTGTAGTCGATACGGGTTCTCAGGACGGTACGCCGGAAATTGCCACTCAGTACGGAGCAAAAGTGGGATATTTTGAGTGGTGCGACGATTTTGCGACGGCGCGGAATTATGCTTTATCTTTAGTGACGGGTGAGTGGATTTTAGTGCTGGATGCAGATGAGGAGTTAGTTGTCACATCAGTAGATTTTAGAGAAACCCTCAAATTCCACCCAGAAGCGCTCGCTTATTCAATAATTAGAACAGAAGTAAGGCATCAAGCGGGAATGACTCCGCTACACATGATCCGCTTGTTTCGCAATCTCCCAGAAATTAGATATGTCGGTCGCTTTCACGAGCAAATTCAGTATCAAAACCGCAGTTTTAGCGACAGTGAAGTCAGCAGTTTAGATAGTGTCAGAGTATTGCATCACGCTAACAGCCACCAACAAGTCGCCGCCAAAGTTGTCAACCGCAATATTCCCATCTTAGAGCTGGCCCGACAAGAAGAAGGGCTTAGTCTCATGCTATTGTACTCCCTAGCTGGGATGTACGGCTCAGCGGGCGAGGACGAAAAAGCGCGAGACTGCTGGGAGGAAGCATTAGAAAGATTGTTTCCGCATTTGATAGACGGCAACCCTCCAGAAGAATTTGGTTTCATTCCCTCCTTAGTTTTTACTTTAGCAGGGCGATCGCTCCAAAATCGAGACTATGAAACAACCATGTTACTGTGTCAGCGAGGTCTGGAATGGTGTCCCAACTATCCTCCCCTAAATTATATAGCTGGCATGACATTAATTAATCTAGGATTTCCGTTAGGTGCCGTTGCTTACTTTGAGAATTGCCTGAAACTGGGTAAAGATAACAGCTACTATACAAGAGAGCCTTTCGAGTCAAGTTTCACCACCACCGACCCGGCTTGCTGTTTGGGTCTAGCTTATACTAACCTGAAGCGCTGGTCGGATGCAGTATCGGCATTTGAACTAGCGCTGACTTTCGATGAAAACTGCACAGCAGCCCAGGAAAATTTAGCAAAAATCCGACAAAGCTTCAATCAGTAAACGGCGAAACATGACACTAAACAAAGTTCAATTACCGCGATTTCTCAACATTGCCTCACCGTCAAGCCTGTCAATGAAAATGATGTGGGCGGGTTTGGCAATAACTGCCTTATTTATCATAGTAGCAACCTTATCTCCCGTCATGCAAGGTTGGGGATGGCTGCAAAATCCTACCGATGCTTTGATTAACCCGATTCACGAACCGCCGTCGGCGAATTATTGGTTCGGTACCAGCCGCAGCGGCTACGATGTTTTTTCGCGCACGCTGTTTGCTTCGCGGGCGGCTTGGCAAGTGGTGATTTTAGCCACAGCGTTGAGTTTGTTTATCGGCGTGCCGCTGGGTTTGGTTAGCGGTTATTTGGGCGGCAAGCTCGATCGCGTGCTGTTATTTTTAATGGATACAATTTATACGTTGCCGGGATTGCTGCTTTCGTTAACTTTAGCATTTGTCGTGGGAAAAGGAGTATTGAATGCTGCGATCGCCCTGAGCATTTCCTACATCCCTCAATACTACCGCGTCGTCAGGAATCACACCGCCAGCGTCAAAACCGAATTATTTGTCGAAGCCGCCCGCGCCATGGGTGCAGACACTTGGACAGTGTTGTCGCGCTACCTGTTTCTCAACGTAATTCAGAGCGTACCGGTGCTGTTCGCGCTCAACGCCGCCGATGCAATTCTAACATTAGGAGGCTTAGGATTTCTCGGTTTGGGACTTCCCGAAGAAACTCCGGAATGGGGACACGATTTGCGTTTAGCTTTAGATGCGCTACCTACGGGCATTTGGTGGACGGCTTTGTTTCCCGGTTTGGCAATGACTTTAATGGTTGTTGGGCTGTCTTTGGTGGGAGAAGGATTGAACGAATTTGTCAATCCCCGGCTGCGGAACCAGCAGTAATAGGAAAGATTGGTTCGTAGTGAGGACTTCAGTCCTTTCTTCTCTTATAATTATAGTCCTACAAAAAGGTTCGTAGTGAGGACTTCAGTCCTTTCTTCTCTTATAATTATAGTCCTAAAAAAGGTTCGTAGTGAGGACTTTAGTCCTTGCCTTTCTCAATACTCTAGTCTAAAAAGGTTTGATCGTTCGGACTTGGGTCCTTTCTTTTCCGAGGACTAAAGTCCTGACTACGAACTGTTTGACAAGCAAACGCAAAAGATGAAATACCAAACATTTCTCGAACACATATCCGAGTTGTACAATAACTGGGGGACACCGCAAGCCGAACCAAAATCCAGTCAATTTCAGCAAATAATCAACTCTCTGCAAACCACAACGACAGCCAATGCAATGCAGTTGCTAAATTTTGCTGTCGAATGTATGTCTCCCGAAGAAATTTACTGCGAAATCGGCTGCTTTCAAGGCGGCAGCTTAATCGGTACGCTGCTAAATCATTCACAAATAACCGCTTGTGCCGTTGATGACTTTTCGGAATTTGATACTTTTGGCGACAGCAGCGATAATTTAGGAGAAAACCTAGCCAACTTTAATATATCGGAACAAGTTGTTTTTTGCAATCAAAATTTTGAGGAATTTTTCTGGGATTTGCGGGAAATGCAATCTGCCGATCGCATTGGTGTATTGTTTTATGATGCCGCTCACGATTATCGATCGCACTTACTAGCTTTACTTTTATCCAAACCTTTTTTAGCAGACTCGGCACTGATTGTTGTCAGCAATAGCAATTGGGAGACTCCGCGTCAAGCCAACTGGGATTTTATCGCCGCCCACCCTCAATGCCAACTGCTATTTGATTTTTCTGCACCTGAATTTAGCGATGCTTGGAATGGCTTGCAGGTTTTTAGTTGGGATGTCGTCAATACATCCGGCAATTACGAGTGGTCAACTTTTCAGCAATTGGGCAGTCAGGCTGCGATTCAATCAATTTACGATTTGCAGCAATCCGATCGAAAAAAAATCACCGCAGAGCTGTACAGTCAAGCTTTAAACCTGCACCAAGCCGGAAAATTTATAGCAGCAGAGGAGAAGTACAAGCAGGTTTTGCAGTACGATCCAAATCAAGTAGATGCTTGGCAAAACCTCGGTACACTTTATTATGCCACAGAGCGGTATCGAGAAGCGCAAGATCTGCTGAGCGAATGTTTGGCGGTGGATTCCTCCGTAGCTGGCGCTCATTACAGCTTGGGCTTGGTGTTGGAAAAAACCGGGGATGTTATCGGTGCCGTAAGAGCTTATCGAGAGGCGATCGCCCTCGAACCCAACTGCATTGATGCTTATAATAATTTAGGCAATATTTTAGGACAAATCGGCGATGTCGATCGAGCTGAGTCAATTTACCGTCAAGCGATCGCACTTAATCCCGCTCATTTTGGCAGCTATCTGAATCTGGGAAACTTGCTACTGTCGAAAACAGAAGTCGATCGCGCGATCGAGCTTTACGAAACTGCCCTGCAATTGCAGCCCGATGCTGCTGAAGTTGTCGCCAATCTCGACTTTGCCCGCCGTCTCAAAAATGACCCAATTCAAGCATACCTTTATTTTGGCAACGATTGCTATGGGCGCGGTGAATATCAACAAGCCGTTATCGAGTACAGGAAATTTTTAGAAGTTCAAACAGGCGACCTTCAATTATACTTGAATTTGGCTGAGTGTTACCAACATTTAGAGGAATATGCAGCCGCCATTCAAGTTTGCCGGGAGGCGATCGAGCTTTATCCAGCAGACGCCAGTCTTTACCGCAATTTAGTCTTGGCTTTGGTAGCATCCGGGAGAACTTCAGAAGCGATCGCAATTGCGACCGATGCGTCGAGTTTATTTCCCGAAGACAGCTTTTTTAATCCGGGACAGTATTTAATTCTGCCGGTGATTTATCAAAGTGTAGAGGAAATAGCTGTTTATCGCGATCGGTTCGAGACGGGAATCAAACAGTTAATCCAACAAACCAACCTCGATACAGATGCAGGCCAACAAAAAGCCTTAACAATTATCAGTCAGCACACCAACTTCTTTCTAGCTTACCAAGGCGGCAACGACTTAGATATCCAGAAACAGTACGGGCAATTTGTTCGCAAAGTCATGGCTGCTAACTACCCGCAGTGGGTAAAGGATTTACCGCTACCTCCCCCCAGCAAAACCGGAAAAATTCGCATCGGCTACATATCTGGTTGCTTGTGGGGACATACAGTCGGCAAATTAACCCTCGGCTGGCTGCAACACAGCAGCAGCGAATTTGAAGTATATTGCTATCAAATTACCGAGACGCAAGACAACTTTACTCAACAGTTCCGATTTTACAGCGATACTTTTCACTACATCCCCGGCAACTTAGAATTAATCTGCCAACAAATTATTGCTGACCAATTACACGTACTGGTTTTCCTCGATATTGGGCTGCAACCGCAAATGACTCAACTTGCAGCCTTGCGCCTTGCTCCCATTCAGTGTACCTCCTGGGCGCATCCGGTGACTTCAGGATTGCCCACCGTCGATTACTTCCTCTCCAGCGACTTGATGGAACCGGAAAATGCTGTTTTGCACTATTCCGAAAAATTAATTCGCTTGCCGAATATTGGCATTTCTTACCCGCAGCCCACGATTCCTAGCACAACGGCCACTCGTGCAAATTTTTGCCTGCGGGAGGGGGCTGTTGTTTATCTCTGCTGTCAAACTCTCTGCAAATACCTGCCGCAGCACGACTACATATTCGCGGAAATTGCCCGACAGGTTCCTCAAGCTCAGTTTGCCTTTATATCACGTCCGAATGTTGATATTGGTAAACTGTTTCAGCAGCGCCTCCAGCGGACTTTTGCTAAGTACGGTTTGGATAGCGCTGATTTTTGCGCGATTTTACCTAAAATGGATGAGAAAGCTTATTGGAATCTTCAACTTTTGTCTGATGTTTTTCTCGACAGTTTCGGTTGGTCTGGAGGTCACACGACTTTGGAAGCGATCGCCTGCAATTTACCAATTGTCACTTGTCCGGGAGAATTTATGCGGGGCCGCCATTCCTCTGGGATTTTGGAAATGCTCGGAGTCACCGAAACAGTTGCTCAAACCGCAGCAGAATACGTAAAAATAGCTGTGAGGCTGGGCTTAGAATCGGAATGGAGGCAGAGTATTGCCGATCGAATTTTGCAAAGACAAGGGCGTCTGTACGGCGATAAAACTTGCGTCGCAGCCCTTGAAGCTTTTTATTATCGTGCAGTTGAGGCAGTTTAATTATTCGATCGCGGTTGTCGGAGGTTTGGAGTCGCCAAGCGGTGATTGAGTGCCCAACAGGAGTGGCGATCGCGATCGGTTGCACAGTTGTTTTTAATAGGATAATGATGGCGGCAAATTTTTTGTCCTTGCCACCAACCTTTATACTTAAGCCTGAGTCTGGTTTTGCCGCTCCCTGTTTTCCAACAGAAGACAACTGTTTTGTCAGATCCTAGTCCCGATCCCATGAATCATTCCCCATGCCCAATCCCCAATCTTGCATCTAAAATAGCATGAGTTGGTTTTAAATACAGCAGGTCGTCCCGTAATATTACTTAGTATTGCGGAGAAAAGGTTCATCGCGTCTTTATATTGCAGCGGATATTTTTTAATTAAGTATAAAGTTGCACGTCTTTTCAACAATCAGGTCAGACAATTTTCGATTTGAGATTTTCGATGGAATCAGCTATACCATGATGGTTGGGATCGCGGGTCTACCATCGCATTTTTTGAGGGAACAGGTGTCGGTTGAACGGCTAGCTCCTCTCAAGAGAGCTTGGAGTTTCTCAAATCCATCAAGTGTCGCCATGGAGGCGATCGCCCGTGAGGAAGATCTGCCTCGGCGAGATCGAGGTAAACTTAGTAATATTGGACTTAAGTTGTTTCTGAGATTAAAATGAATGTAGATATTAGCTAGAGAGACAAGCAATCCCCGAACAGTTCGCAGCGTAACAATTACCGCAGGAGCGAACTCTTAGCAAACTTTCTCATTCTGGCTGTTATCTCTGAGACCGCAAAGCTCACAGACAAGCTTAAATGAGAATGTGACGTTACGAACTTAATGTGATGTAATGTCAAAAGCAGCCCCAATTTTTCAAAATTGAGCTAACTTAACAAAGAAAGCCCCTGTTGCACTACTAAACCCGCAACGCTTCATTGGGGGCGATCGTCGGTCTCTCATGAGAGAGTTGCCGACTTACAACTAAAGCTCACAAGCTTTATTCAATCGCAGATTGCGTATGATTCAATTCAGGGAAACAGGGTAAAGATGGGTGCATCTACACGGATTGTATTGGTCTCAATTCCGGCAAGTCAAAAATTGTCTGCTAACTCTCTGGCAGACTGCGCCGCAGCCTTTAACCCAGATATCCACACAAAACAGCGCCGTTCGATCGCGCCCAAGTTTTTCCGGGCCGTTCTCAGGATTTAGCTGAGCCAGACATGAGTCAGTATTGTCAAGCTAAGCTGACAAAGTTTTCTAGGTTCTTGACAAAAAACGGAAAACAACTTCCATTTTTTGTGAGAACGGCTACAATCGTAAGGGTCTTTCCAAGATCCGATTCTCACAGTTTGGTGCTTCGACTCTCTGCTGTTACATTTGAGGCAGCAGACCCGCATCCAAGGTGGCGAAAATTTGCCGTGCAACTGTGATGTCTGACGACCAGAGTGAAAGCAGCAAGCAAATCAAAAGTTGGACACCCATAACAGAAAAGTTAGAGGGTTCCGTGCCAGAAAACTTGTACGGGTAAAACATCGAAGTGCCGAGTAAAAAAGCCAGTATTTTTTGAGGTGCGATCGCATCTCCGGGTTTGCTTTTCTGGGTCAGGTATCGCAGACGATGCGTTAACTAGCCCAAACAAGAAAAAGCCGCACGCTCAATCCGAGGTTGCGACGTTAAAGTCGGCGATCGAGTGAATGCGCTGGCTACTTCTTTCCCAGAGCTCGAACTTTGACTCATAAAATTGGTGCGGTTTCGGTTACTGCTTCACTTAGCAGACCGAAAATTCCACGATTTCTTCCTGCGGGAATGTCAATACTGGCTAACTTGTCTAAACTACAAACAGACACTATTCCACTGTTATTTATTCTTTAATTCAGGAGCATGAGGAAGGCGGCATGATCCAGGCTAACACCGTACTCGAAACCAAAATTACACCCAAAATGGAAACTATCGAGTTGCTGAGGAACGCCGAAAGCGTTCTACCTGAGAGCGAGTTGGAACTCTTTATCGACGAAGAAGACGATCGAGAAGATTTTCTAGACAACCCGTCTGAGGAGGACGACACTAAAGCTGGCAAAGGCGCGAAAGCCCGCCGTCGGGCTCAGGCAAAGAAAAAGCATTATACAGAAGACTCTATTCGTCTCTACCTGCAAGAAATCGGTCGGATTCGACTGTTGCGAGCAGACGAAGAGATTGAACTCGCCCGCAAGATTGCAGATTTGCTGGAATTGGAGCGAGTTCGAGAACAATTGCTCGAAGAGTTAGACCGCGAACCTAAAGACAACGAATGGGCTACTGCTGTAGACATGGCACTACCTGCATTCCGTCACCGACTCCACGTTGGTAGGCGCGCCAAGGAGAAGATGGTGCAATCAAACCTGCGTTTGGTGGTGTCGATCGCCAAAAAGTACATGAATCGCGGTTTGTCTTTCCAAGATTTGATTCAAGAAGGCTCTTTGGGTCTAATCCGGGCTGCTGAAAAATTCGACCACGAAAAAGGCTACAAATTTTCCACCTACGCAACTTGGTGGATACGTCAAGCCATCACCAGAGCAATCGCCGATCAATCCCGGACTATCCGCCTCCCGGTTCACCTTTACGAAACCATCTCGCGGATCAAAAAAACTACCAAGCTGCTTTCTCAGGAAATGGGCCGCAAGCCTACGGAAGAAGAAATCGCCACCAAGATGGAGATGACCATCGAGAAGTTGCGCTTTATTGCTAAATCCGCACAGTTGCCAATTTCTTTAGAAACTCCGATCGGCAAAGAGGAAGACTCGCGTCTGGGAGACTTTATTGAATCTGACGGGGAAACGCCAGAAGATCAAGTCTCAAAGAACTTGCTCAGGGAAGATTTGGAAAGCGTTTTGGACACTCTCAGCCCCCGAGAACGGGATGTACTGAGGCTGCGTTACGGCTTAGATGACGGACGGATGAAGACCTTGGAGGAAATTGGTCAAATCTTTAACGTCACTCGCGAGAGGATTCGCCAAATCGAGGCTAAAGCCCTGCGGAAATTGCGCCATCCCAACCGTAACAGCATCTTAAAAGAATATATCCGCTAGAGCATTTGTCTCGCATCACCCAAAAGAGTGATTTGCTCTTTTGGGGTGGAACCCCCTACCCCAAAAAGAGCGATCGCTGTTAAACATTGTACTGCTCAATGCACGACGGCAATTAGCTATTTGCTGCGGGTAAATTCTCCTGCAAAAATTGCGCTGCTAAAAACGCACGGGCAAAATTTTGGGAGTCCCCAAAAGAACTCCCAAGCTTTGCAGTGTCTGAAAAGTTTTAACTAGAAAATTAGATCAGGCCCCAGAAGTGCAGCACGCCTTGACCGGAAACCAATTCAATGATGACAGCGGCAGAGAAACCAATCATTGCTAAACGACCGTTCCAATTTTCAGCACCTGCGCTGAAGCCCCAGTTCCAAGCGTTGCGTTTTTGTTCTTGCATAGTGCGAACTCCCTTCATTAACTTTTGTAAGGCTCATGTTAATTAATATAACAGTTACTTGAAAAAAATGCAAGTTTGTGATGCGTGATATCGATCGCAAAGGTCGATCGACCTTTCTCCTGTTTCCTACCGAGGAAAAATCGCCAATTCGGTATCAGGATCGAACAAGTGAATTTTGTCATGGGCGATCGCCAGCCAAAGCTCCTCGCCAACACGGATCGATCGCTCGGGAGGCACCCGCACCTGCATCCGCACAGCCGGATCGTCAGTCAAACACACCCGCAAATAAGTTTCGTGTCCCAAAGCCTCCACAATTTCCACTTGTACAGACAGATTTTTGGTAGCAGGAGGGTTGATGCTGAGATGTTCCGGGCGAATGCCCAAAATCAGTCCTCGCCCGTCATATTTTTGTAGATTTTTCGCCCAAATATCGGGTAAAGTAAAGCGAAACTGCGGGTGAGAAATCAACAGCGGCGCGGTAAACTGCACGGGCAAAAAATTCATCGGCGGAGAACCGATAAACTCAGCCACAAATAGATTAGCTGGCTTGTTGTAAAGCTCTAGAGGCTTAGCGACTTGCTGAAGCTGGCCAGCATTCATAATCGCAATGCGATCGCCCATAGTCATCGCCTCAGTTTGGTCGTGAGTCACATAAATAGTGGTAGTGCCCAACTGCCGCTGCAACTGCACAATTTGCGATCGAGTTTCCGCCCTCAACTTCGCATCAAGATTTGATAGAGGTTCGTCCATCAAAAACACTTGAGGATTTCGAGCCATCGCCCTACCCAAAGCCACCCGCTGCTTTTGTCCTCCCGAAAGTTGTTTCGGCAAGCGATTTAAAAGCGGTTCTATTTGCAATAATTGAGCAACCGCCCTAACTCTTTCTCCTACCGCCTTTTCCCGTTCCGACAAATAGCGCAAACCCGGAGGAAGCTTGCGAGTTGCTCCCACTAAAAAGTCCTCCCCTAAAGTATATATTCGCTCTTTGCTTACAGTATTAGAAGCTAAATAATCGATCGCCTCTTCTATCTTATTCCTGATTAGTTCTACCTTCTCCCTTCTTCCTTTTTCTGTCACTGTCACTGTCTCTGCTTCCTCATTCCTTCTTCCCTCTTCCCTCTTCCCTCTTCCCTCTTCCCTCTTCCCTCTTCCTTCTTCCTTCTTCCCTCTTCCTTCTTCCTTCTGTGAGCGGCGCAATCCAAAGGCGAGATTATCGTAGACTGTTAAGTGAGGATAGAGAGCATAATTTTGAAACACCATAGCGATATCTCGGTCTTTTGGAGGTAAATCATTAACGAGCCGATCGCCAATCCAGATATTGCCGGCTGTCAAAACTTCCAAACCTGCGATCGATCGCAGCAAAGTGCTTTTTCCGCAGCCCGAAGGCCCCACCAACACCATGAATTCCCCGTCGAGGACGGTCAGGTTAATCCGCCGCAAAACAGTGTTAGACGAAGAGCTAGGAGTCTCTGTTGAGACACTTTCTGCGACGTTGTTTGCTACTTTTTCCTGTTCTCCTTGGCGGAGGGGAAAACTTTTGTAGATATTTTCTAATACAACTTGCGCCATCAAACGATTTTAGATTTTAGATTTGGAGGAAGGAAGAAGGAAGAAGGAAGAGGGAAGAGGGAAGAATAATGGGAGAATTTCATTTTTGTAAAAATAATTTTTTCTTTTAGTGTGATCGTCCCCGGTCGCTTGCCGATCTAACCCTCGCGAGCGGGGACAGCACTATAAAAACAAAACTGAGATGCTCCCCAAATAATTACCCATTACCAATGACTACTGACTATTGACTACTGACTACTGACTATTGACTACTGACTACTGACTACTGACTACTGACTATTGACTATTGACTACTGATAACCTTGATAATTCTTTCACCAGGATTGAGGTCAAAAACCCGATCGCCCGGAGCATCCTTCCCCCAAAAAGCTATAGCATCAGTAGTCGATCGCAGCAGGCGGCCAGCAGTCGTAAAAAGTTTAACATCCGTACCCGGAACAGCCCGCAGCAATCCAACCAAAGCATCTTTAGGCTCTGCAAAGCGAAAAGCTTGAGTGCCAATTTCGCCGCGGTTAGTCAGCCTGACAGAACCCGCAGGCATTCGTTTAGCCCAACCCAACTCCGAAATTAGCACCAGACTGTCCTCCCGGTCGATCGTAATACAACCCACCAACTGTTCCTGCTTCCGCAACCTGGTGACTTGAGAACCCTGGGCGGTGCGGCCCATGGGCGGCAGTTGTTCGTCATCAACATCAAATCGGAGGACTCGACCTCCCGAAGTTGCGACGACCACTTGGTCGCCAACTTTGCTGAGACTAGCATTACGCAGTCGATCGTCCTCCTTGAGTTTAACAACAGTCACGCCGCGATTAGTCAGCTCAGCAAATTCCTGCATCGGCAAGCGCTTAATTTTGCCTTGTTGAGTCAGAGTTACTAAATCCGCAGCCTCCGAATTTTCCGGCAAAATAAAGTGTGCAACTGTGATTTCCGAGAAAGCACGACCTGCACTTTCTTTAGTAGCACTGGGCGACAACAAACTAACAATCGGCGTTCCCCGGTCTTTTTGGCTGCTACTAGGAATATCAGCCACTTTCAGCGGATAAGCTTTGCCGTTAGGAATTAAGACGACCAAAGTGCGATCGGTTTTTGTCAGGTTTGCCGTCACAATAAAATCTTCATTTTTTTCTAAAGCTGAAACCGATTTTTCGCGACTTTTCGAGCGCGGGCGTTCCGCAGCGGGCAATCGTCTCACGTACTGCTTGTGCGAAAATTCAACAATAGTTTCCTCCGGTTCAATATCGGGCAATAAATTAGGTGAAATTGTTGCCGGCAACAAAGGCTTCACACCAGCATTTTTCTTGCCAGCCGGTTGTGTTTGAGCAGTTCTGGCGCGTCCGGTTCCATTGGCAAATTTAGTGCGACGTTCGTCAGCGTACTTGCGTTTTAGCGATCGCAATTCCTTCTTTAAAGCCTTCAAAAGTTCGCGCCTGTCGCTCAACAACCGCTGCAATTCTTGAATATTCCCCATCAACTCATCCAACTCAGACTGCAAATTTTGCCTTTCCATACCAGTCAGCCGACGCATCGGCATCGCCAAAATCGCATCAGCTTGACTTTCGCTCAGATTAAGGCGAACTTGGAAAGTTTGCTTAGCAGTAGTCCCGTCAGGAGCATTTCTGAGAATGTCGATCGCAGTATCAAGATTTGTCAAAGCCAACATTAAGCCTTGGACAATGTGACAGCGACGTTCTGCCGCCTGCAACTCGTAATTGTAGCGGCGGGTGAGAGTCACTTCTCGGAAATCGAGAAATTCTTGCAACAATTGTCTCAAGGTCAACTGTCGGGGTTGACCGTTGACAATTGCCAGCAAAATCGCGCCAAAATTTGTTTGCAGGTCAGTTTGTTGGTAAAGACGAGCCAGCACCGCCTCTGGAGTAAATTCTCGTTTAAGTTCAATTACAACTCGAATGCCTTCGCGATCGCTCTCGTCACGCAAATCAGAAATACCGTCGAGGCGGCCGGCATTCACCAACTCCGCCACCTTTTCAATCCAAGCTGCCTTATTTACCTGAAACGGAAACTCCGTCACGACGATCGCCGTTTTAGTTCGTACCTTGCGATTCCCAGGCACTTCTTCCACCCCAGCTATACCCCTGACCGCAATGCTACCTCGACCCTTAGTGTAGGCATCAACAATGCCCTCTGTAGAGACGATTTCCCCTCCGGTCGGGAAATCTGGGCCCGGAATTAGTTCGATCAACTTCTCATCCGAGATCTCCGGATTTTCAATCAAAGCAATTAAACCGTCTACCACCTCGCCCAAATTGTGCGGCGGGATATTAGTAGCCATCCCGACAGCAATGCCAGTACAACCGTTGAGCAACAGAAACGGCAACTGAGCAGGGAGCGCCGTCGGTTCCTGCTGCGAACTGTCAAAGTTATTAGTAAAATCAACAGTTGCGTCACCGACTTGGGTTAGCATGGCTTCGTGGGCGATCGATGCCAGTCTAGTTTCCGTGTAGCGCATCGCAGCAGCAGGGTCATTGTCCACCGAACCGAAATTGCCGTGACCCGCCAGCAAAGGATAGCGGCTCGAAAACTCCTGAGCCATTCGCACCAGAGCGTCGTAAACCGATTGGTCGCCGTGGGGGTGATATTTTCCCAAAACATCTCCAACTACCCGGGCGCACTTGCGGTAAGGTCGGTCTGGTGTCAAACCGAGTTCGTGCATCGCGTACAAAATTCGACGGTGCACAGGTTTTAAACCGTCGCGGACATCAGGCAAAGCTCGCCCGACGATCACACTCATGGCATATTCGAGGTACGATTGCTGCATCTCGGCGTGCAGAGGCGTAGAAATTACTTGCCCGGAAAGTAGGTTGAGTTGTTTAGCCATGAGTCCTTATGTCTAATTACTAGATAGCAGAATATCGGAGTATTCTGGGGTGAAACGGAGTGAACTAAAATCGATATGAGTAGCCGTCCTGTCGGTGAATAAACTTCACGTTTTTTATGGTAGAAACTCCAATACGAAACTGATTAATTAAAACCTCAAAACCCTTTGCAGTAGGTTTTTTCACTCGCGCCGTATAGGTTCCGGCTCGTGAATTCTTGCGGTCAGTATCCAGCGTGAACTTAACTGTATCGCCTGTTTTGACGTGCTTGTATCGTACTCGTGTATTTTTCACTGCTGGGAACCCGTGTTTGTTGACTCGTATTTCCTGCCTTGTGCCGTGCCCAAAACACGTGACAATCAGAGGCTGAGTTGTTCTCAATTGAATCGAGCGACCAGATTTCCCGACACAGGCGGCATCAATGCTGTGTGACTTCTCTAAGCCCTGTTGAGTGCGGTTGAATTTAGTTCTGCCGCCCGTCCAACACTTCACCGTGTCGCATAGCTCTTTTGCCATCCTGACAATGGCAAAACGGGTTGAATTCACTGCTGCTGCATCTTTAAGGGGTTGCTTGGCTTGTGCAAGAATACGTTGTAGCAGGTCGGGTTTGCCCGAAAGGAAATCTTGGATATCGCGATTCCCCTTCTTCTGGTTGCACGGAACACAGGAAAGAGCAAGGTTGCTGACTCGGTTTGACCCACCTTTTGATTTAGCCTGAATGTGTTCTACTTCCAGGGGGGTATCGGTTGCACCGCAGTACGAGCATTTTTGTTCCCACTTTTCTAGTAGATATTGCTTCACCTCATAGCCAGCCAGTTCACCCGCTTGATATTGCACTCCACTAATCTCAGGATTCTGCATCAGTTGTGTGTCAAACCGGACTTGCTCAATCTCAATCTCAGTGATGGGACTGTAGCGCATGAATCGCTTAATCCAAGTTTCTACCGTTTGAACTCTATGTCGCAAGCTGGGGGCTAACCATCCTGTAGGCTGCTTTCGATTAAAACGCTTTGCTCGATATCTAAGATTGCGCGAACGCCGCGAGCCTCGCACGCTAGCCCGTTGTTTGAGGTCAGCGCTGATTTGCAATCCTCGATGCTTTAGTTCCATGCCGAAGACAATATCTTCACCGCATTGAATGGCGAAACCCGTCCATTTAGAACCTGGATCTATTTTGAGCCGATAGGGTTTGAGTGTGGGATTGAGAATCTGTTGCTTGAGGACGATCGCAAACGGATATGATCTGTACACCGCTGCTTTTTGTTTGGTCAACAGCTCTCTAGCACGGGCAGGATGCACCATGTTGAGGAACGTCCTGTCGTGATTCAACAGGAAAACGTAATTAGCTTGAATTTGCATTTCTGCATCTGGGGACTTGGTAATGTTTGCATCGATTGGCTTACAGGCTTGTTACCAGGGTGCGGTGTTCCACGTTCAGAAGCTACGCGATGTTCCTCCCCTGACGCTTGAATCTTGCCCGAATTGATTGAGTCATGACCCTCCAGCGGCTATCACACTCTTGGTGTGTGTGAAATCTGGTGTAGCAGGGTACTCCGAATTACTCCGTTTCCCTCGAATTACTCCGCTTCTTTGCTACTCTATGTTGCCGACCTTTGTGCCTACCTGTCTATTTACCCGCCGCGAGAAGGTTGATTCACAGTCATACTTTTCCTTATAATCGCTCACAAAGGCAGATCGTTCAGAATTCAGCCGGGTCAAATCTATCCGGGCGAACTCTCAAGCCTCTGACACCAGCTCGATAGCGGTCAAAACTGAGAATGGCGAATCCCCAACCATCCCCGCTATATTGGGTACTCCGATCCGAATGGGAAGGCCCGAGTAGGTCAATCAACATTGCTTGACTCTAAGAGCAAGAAAGAAAATAATTGTCAAGGCTCCGGGACTCCCATAGCAGTTACAAAAAGTAATGGAACTGCCCTCAACCTCAGTCCACCTTCATACCCCTATCCGAGCGATCGTCCCCAGTCTAAAATCTAAAATCTAAAATGGTACAAGTTGGAGTCCTGACCACAAGAGAGGATAAGCAGTAGCAATCCCGAAATTGTCTGCGATATTCGGGGGAGAGAGGGAGATTCTCGGTCGTCGGGGAGAAAATGTAACCGTGAAGGGGAATAGAGAATTCAAATATACAATTTAAATCGACAACAGGTTACTAAAAACTTGCTACCGGGGGATCGTGAGACGAGCGTCAGTGTCAGGTCTAGTTCTAAAAAACAACTAAACACTCTATCTAAGGTAGACAATTATTTGAAATATTCTAGTAGACTGTGGTAGATTGTAGTAATATCAATAGGTTCACCCTATTTTACGTTAAAGCATTTCCGCATCTAAGCGCGGATGTATTGTAGCAGACTGACTGAAGAATATACATCTAAAACCTGTTCAAAGTATGGACAGAACCACAAAAAGTTAGAAGGTAACCAACAGTTTGTCCTTCTTGCGGTCATGGCATCGGGCGTGATATGAATGGCACTTTTAGCCTTTTTTTAAAGGCTGTGACAGATCCGCGACACAAAGGCGTAAGATTGCATCTTACCAATTGTGCCATACACAGTAAAGGTTGATTTTCAGCTTCTACCGGGTTAAATGTATCTGTTTGTTTGTATGTAGTAGTCTAAATGATGGTAATGGATGCTTCTGGGCATCTGTACACCCTCTCACGGTAGTCGCTCAAGGAATATATGCGGGTTTTGCAGGGTTCCCGGCTGATGGCGCTAAAAACTCTGCATTTTTGACGGGGAATCTAATCCTCGTGCCGTGTTCCTCTTTTGACTCATGTCGCAAAGTTTCCATACTTCCCATATTTATTTATGAAAACCGTTCTGATTGTAGAGGACGATTTGGTTAATGCTCGAGTTTTTTCCAAAATACTTACTAAGCGGGGGGGCTTAGCTGTCAAGCACACGGAAAATGTTGAAGAGGTGATGCAGATTGCTGCGGCCGGCCAAGCTGATTTGATTTTAATGGACGTGTCTCTTTCGCGCAGCGTGTACCAGGGAAAATCTGTTGACGGCATTAAGATTACTCAACTGCTGAAAGCTGACCCGCAAACCGCCTCGCTGCCGATTATATTGGTGACGGCTCACGCGATGGCCGGTGATAGAGAAACTTTTCTGGATCAAAGCGGTGCCGACGGTTACATCTCTAAACCCGTAGTAGACCATCAAGAGTTTGTCGATCGGATCAAGGCTTTGCTCCCTGAGTGAGCGCACCATATTTGAAGAAGGAAGTTCAGCAACGGATTCGTCGGCTGTCGGATGTAACAAATGTAACGGAGGGAAGCCACGAAGTTTGTAGTTTAATACGCTTGGGTTAGCGGTCTTTTACCGAAAACTTGGCTTCTTCAGCCCCGTCCTTCTAGGACGGCTTTTATTTGATCGACTTTTTAAGAAAAGTCTTGATATTTCTTAAAGACCTAGTGTTCAATCTAACCTACGAATTCGTGCTTAAACCCACATCAGAACAAATAGTTATTTTCGCAGACTGGCTTGAATAATGCGAGCGTGTTTATAATACCATTTTGACAAAAGATTGCGACATAATAAATGTTTTGTTTGGTCGCTTGTACCATTGTGGTCAGGTGCGGCTCTGTCAAATTGTCGATATATAGCTACGAATTTTTCGTGGATCCACAGCCTACAACTAATGTTGTATTAATTTTGAAAATTGGTATTATAAGGAAGAAATAATTTTATTTATAGTTTGATTCAAACAATTAAAAATTTTAATTTTCAAGTTTTATAAAAAAACATTCGGTAAGCGGAAAACTCAGTGTCTTTAGACCTGAGATGCAAGCGACACGGGCGGTTTCAACCGCCGTGAATCTTTTTTGATTCTTAATACTTAAAACCAAAGAAAGATGTTAAAATACAAGCCAGGGAGGTGAACTAGATTGATAATAAACTATGTTTATAAGTTGCGACCCAATCAAACACAATCATCAAAAATGTCTGCTTGGATAGATATGCTGCGAAGCCAGTATAATTGGTGCTTAAATGACAGAATCTGTCAGTACAGCCAGCAGTTTATCCAAGGCAATTACTGTGACATTAGAACGAAAGGCGAAGCTTCACCATTGACCTGCTTCGTAAGTAAAAGTGGCGCAACCGGAAATCCTTGGAAAGATTCTAAGTCTGACAAAGAAGGCAAAGCTAGAAATCCTCGTCGAAGTGCTGGTGACATTCAGATTACAGCATTACCTGAGTTAAAAATGGCTAGACCTTGGTATAGTGGAATTGACTCAACAGTTTTACAACAGAATGTTAAACGCTTAGACATTGCCTACAAAAACTTCTTTGAAGGTAGGGGATTTCCTAAATTTAAAAACCGCAGCAACTTCACATCTTTTACTTTCGTGATGGGAGTAAAAATCAAGGGTAATAAAATTTACCTACCCAAACTGGGTTGGATGCGGTTTTACAACTCTCGCTCAATCCCAGATGGGTTTACCATCAAGGCTTGCGCGGTTAGAAAACGCCAGAATGGCTGGTATGTTTCTATTAGAATAGAGGATAAATCTGTACCTGAATACAGCGCTACTCCTGTTGGCGATAACCCCAAAGTAATAGGTTGCGACCTAGGAATCACTAAACTGGTTCACCTTTCTGATGGATACCAAATCAAAAATCCCAAGTTTTCGACGAACAAAAAAGCTAAGCGGACTCTAAAAATCAGACAGAGACGGGTTAGTCGCAAAATTAAGGGTAGTAAAAATCGCAAAAAAGCAGCTATTAAAGTTGGGAATTTCCATCAAAAGATTAGCGATAAGCGTCAAGCATATCAATGGAAAACTGCAAATTTAATAGTATCTCGTAACGTTGATGTAATTGCCACAGAAGATTTAAATATTTCAGGGATGATGCGCCGATGTAAAGTAAAAAGTGACGAGAAAACTGGGAGGTTTCTGAAGAATGGGCAATCCAGAAAAAAGGGATTGAATCGCGCTATGTCTGATGCAGGTTGGGGCGATTTGGGATTAAAGATTGAGTATCTGGCTGCAAAGCAAGGAAAAATCGTAATCAAAGTTAATCCTAAACACTCTAGTCAGGAATGCAGGAATTGCAGTCAGATCGATAAATCCAACAGAGATGGAGAAAAATTCATCTGTGTTGAGTGCGGATATCACGAACACGCCGATATTGGCGCTGCAAAAACGATTAGAGATCGAGCTTTGAGAATGGTACGTGGGCCAGGACGCGAAACTAGGTGCTCAACACCTAAACGCCCAAAAAATATCACCACGCTCGCAGAGCAAACGTGGTGAGTTTGGGAACCTGAGCAATCAGGATATTAAGGCCGCAATGTCTTAAGAATCTCAGTCGCTTTAGCGCTGAGAGTGTCAATGAATTCTGATTTATGCCTGCGGCTGAATATCTTCTGCCTTCTTTTTTCGGGCGATTTGATGTGCCGATCGCACTTTCGCCTGTGAATTTTGAATTTTAAGTTTTGAAACCAAAAATTTAAGATTTTTCAACCAACGCTTGCGCCTGTTGGTTGGGAGGATCTCTCAAAAATTGCCGCGCAGTTCAGGATCGCTGGCTGCGCGGCAATCTATCTCAAAACACTCGTTTTAGTCTTCGTCCTCGTCGAAGTCGTAACCGATATCATCATCATCATCGGCGATCGCGCCTAAGGAATCATCATCAGTATCAGGGACAAAATCGTCCTCATCAACCTCAACTTCCTCAAAATCCTCCTCGGAGTCAACATCAGGGGCGCGGCCGACATCAAAAGGACTCTCGATCGTATACTTGCGGCGGGCAGTGCGATCGTCCAACACGACATCTTCCTGCAAATCCTGGATGTCGTCGTCAAAGACAGCACCCTCAAAACCGGCATCTTGAACGCTGGCATCCTCATAGGCATTGAACCCAGTTCCAGCAGGAATCAGGCGGCCGATGATCACGTTTTCCTTGAGGCCGCGCAGCCAGTCGGATTTGCCTTCGATCGCAGCTTCGGTGAGCACCCTTGTGGTTTCTTGGAAGGAAGCTGCGGAAATAAAGCTGTCGGTATTGAGCGAAGCTTTGGTAATCCCCAGCAGCACCGGGGTGTAGTCGGCGGGGGCGCCGCCAGTAATCGACATGGCTTCGTTCACCTGTTCGACTTGCCGCAGTTCGACCAACTCGCCGGGGAGCATGGTGGTGTCGCCGCCGTCCTCCATGCGGACTTTGTTGGTCATCTGGCGGACGATTACTTCGATGTGTTTGTCGGAAATATCCACGCCTTGAGACTGGTACACCGATTGCACTTCGTTGACGAGGAAAGTCTGCACCTGCTGGAAACTCTCCAAAGCGGCCTCGAAGGTAGGTTGGCGCTCTTTGAGGACTTGGAAAAATACTTCGAGAATTTCGTGGGGGTTGGCGGGGCCGTCGGTTAAGGCTTCGGCGACGCCAACGCGCTGTCCGTCGGAGACGATCGGGTTTTGGCCTGGTAATAAAGGATATTGCTCGATTCGGCCGTCATCCTCGACTACGGCGAGTTCCACCACATCATCGTCGGTGACTACCTGAGCTGTCCCCGGGCGCTTGGCTAAAATGCAAGCTTCCTTCGGTTTCCGCCCTTCGAGCAATTCCTCAATCCGGGGTAAACCTTGAATGATGTCCCCAGTTTTGGCTCGCTCGAATACGAGGATGACTAAGTTGTCGCCGCGTTGCACCAAGTCGCCGTCGTCTACGTGGAGCACCGCACCCCCGGAAACTCGGTAGGGACGGGCTACGCGCAATACTATTTTGGCTTCTTCTCCGTCATTGGAGGTTGGTATAACTTTCACGACTTGACCGGACTCTTCCAGAATCACTCCCGGCGCTACTTCTGTACCGGCTACGAGTAATTGACCGGGACTCACCTCGGGCGTACCCGCTACTGAAACTGTGACGGAATCGGCATCCCGCATGACTAACAATCGGCGGATGGGTTCGCCCTGCCCTTCGCGGATGCCCCGGACGATGCCGGCTTCTTTGCAGAGAATCTCGGTGCGGGCGACTACTGCGCTGGGGGCGATCGACTGTCCGTCTTCTACCAATAGTCTGGTGTGGGTGCTGCCTTGGGTGGGATCTGCCGATACGTCCCGCCGAATTACCAGCGATTCCAAAATCACTAACTGCAAGCGGAAAATCCGAGACGGCGCTGGGACTTCTTCGCCTTCGACGAGAGCTAGTTCTTGCGACGCCACCGCCGCTTCTGAGCCAACCCAAGCTGGGCCGGAACCGTCGGCTCCAAAAGCTAAGGCGTCCCCATCGTCGGGCAGGAGTTCGATATCTGCTGCCAGTTGCGGCGCGCCGGAACCAATTTCTAAGATGAGCTGAGTCCGCAGCAGTTCGAGTCCTTCGACTGATTTGACGCGCTCTCCGTCTTTGTAGGGGAGGCGTTGGACTGCTTTGAGGGCGATCGACTCGTTGAGGGCTGTTTGGGAAGGTATGGGTGGTTTGTCGGGTACGGGGTACTCGACTACGGGGCGCAGCAGCAATGCTGGGCCTTCGGGGGTTTCGATGTATTCGGCATAGCCCAATTCTTCGGCAATTAAGCCGGGGAAGATTTCTTGACCGGCACTGACTATTTGACCTTCGCCGTAAGTGAGCGGCGGGCGATCGACCGAGTGCAGGGTTCCAGGCTTGATGACGATTTCCCGGAGGATGTCGTTTTTCTGGGTAACTTCTACCGCACCGCTGGTTTGGCAGAAAATATCTTTGACGACTTCGGTGCCGGCTTCGACGTACTGGCCGTCTTCTACTAGGAGTAGGGAGATGTCTTTGTTGACTTCGTGGCATTCTTCGGGAATCCACAGCAGGGTGCCGCCTTTGACGACTTCGTAGCCGAGTTTGGCTTTGCCGCGCTTGTGGACTTCGACTCCGGCGTATTTGACGATGCCTCCGGTGGCGGTGCGGTAGCTGTCGTCGAGCAGTTCTGCGACGACTTCGCCGTTGATGACTTTGCTTCCTGGTGCTGTTTTGAGCGAAAACCTTTGGTTGGAGGCGGTTTCGATGATGTAGTGTTCGCGGCCGCCGGCGCTTTCGGCGCGGACGATGGCTTGGTCTAGCAGCACTTGAGCGGTGATGATTTCGATTTCTCGCTCGTCGGCGATGCGGACTACGCCGCCGTGTTCGGAGACGAGTTTGGTTTCGGCGATGACGCTGTTGGCTGCGATGCGATCGCCATTTTTGACTGCTGGTTCGGCACCCGGGAGCAAGTTGTAGACTTCACCCGAGAGAATCCAAATCAGTCCGCCTCTGCTGGCGGTGCGGGTGGTGTTTCCTTGACGGTCGGTTTTTTCCTCTGGTACTAGGTCGGCAAATTTGGCTTCGCCGGCCAAGTCGGAGGCTACGTCTGTTGTGACTTTTTCGGTGGTTTTGCGGGCGGCGCGTCCGACGATCGGCACTTCTGCCAATACTTGACCGGGGATGGCGCGCTGTCCGTCTTTGACCATCAGGGTCGAACCTTGGACGATCGCGAATTCTACTTTCAGCTTCTGATTTTTGGCGCCGGATTTGCCTTCTTCGTAGCCTTCGCCCTCGAATACGAGTTTGCCGTTGTTTTCGGCGACGAGGGCTTCTTCACCGTGTCTGGTACGGAAGGCGCGGGTGCGTAAGTTCTTAAACTTGGCGACGCCGGGAAATGGTGCGCGTTCTTGTTTGGCGACTTCTCCAGTAAATACGCCGCCTGTGTGGAAGGTACGCATGGTGAGCTGGGTTCCTGGTTCCCCGATCGACTGGGCGGCAATAATCCCGATCGCTTCTCCCATGTCCACCATTTTCAGGTGGGCGAGGCTCCAACCGTAGCAGCACTGGCAAACGGAACGGGTGGCTTCGCAGGTTAGGGGCGATCGTAAATAAACTTCTGGCACTCCAGACTTACCGATTTCCCCTGCCAATTCTTCTGTAATCGGCTGGTTGCGGGCGGCTCTTTCGTTCTCAAAAGTCACGATTTCTTTGGTTTTGGGATTGACCACATCTCGGGCCAACACCCGCCCCAGCAGCCGATCTTTCAGGGGGATGAGCACGGTCGCACCGTCGGTCATGGGGCGGACACGAATCCCGCGTTGGGTGCCACAGTCTACTTCGCGCACGATGACATCTTGGGATACATCGACTAACCGACGAGTCAGGTAGCCCGAGTCGGCGGTGCGGAGGGCGGTATCTACTAAGCCTTTGCGCGCTCCGTAGGACGAAATGATGTATTCGGTAACGGTGAGTCCTTCGCGGAAGTTGGTTTTAATTGGCAAGTCGATGATTTCCCCTTGGGGGTCTGCCATCAATCCGCGCATTCCGACGAGCTGCCGCACTTGGGAGATGTTCCCCCGGGCGCCGGAGAAGGCCATCATGTACACCGAGTTGAGCGGGTCTGTGGCTCGGAAGTTTTTGACTACTTCGTCTTTGAGGTCTTCTGAGGTGCTGTTCCAGGTGTCGATTACTTTTTGGAAGCGTTCGACTTCGGTGATTTCGCCTCTGGTGTATTTTTGTTCGGTGATTCGGATTTCTTCTTCGGCTGCTTCGAGCAGTTGTCGTTTGATTGGCGGTACTTGCAGGTCGTCTACGCTAATTGAAACTCCCGCTCTGGTCGCAAACCGAAAACCCAAGTCTTTGAGTTTGTCGGCCATTTGCGCCGTGCGGGCCGTTCCATAGTTCATGAATGACCAAGAGATTAATTTTTTGAGCTGACCTTTGTCAACAACTCGATTGCGAAAAACAATTTCCTTATTTTCCTTATTTTCTGTCATTTTTCTGCTGTTAGTAATTTAGTCATTGGTCAGAAGTGCGAGCTTAAGAGCTCGCGAACCTTGTCATTAGTCATTGGTCAGAAGTGCGAGCTTAAGAGCTCGCGAACCTTGTCATTAGTCATTGGTCATTGGTCATTGGTAATTAATAGAATTTCAGCAGCCTAACATCGATATTTAGGGTTTGCTTTGTCTACCTTGCCGCTAAGTCGCACCTCATTTTTTTCGCCTTTAGGACTTACCAATTACCAATTACCAGAAAGAATTGGTTGAAAGCCCCAAGTCTTTGAGGGAGAAATTAAAATCAGACTATTCATTACTCCAATCCTCTTCCTTCTAGGTAAAGGTCGCTCTCAAACTGTCAACTGTCAACTGTCAACTGTCAACTGTTGAACAATTACCCAATTCCTAATTGTTAATTACCGATTCGATCGTTTGGTGATAAATAATCCTGCCCGGAGTAGTCCGAATAAACTGATTGATCCTCTTACCCTCTGCATCTTCCCGAACGCGGCGGAACTTGTATTCTTTCGTCACAGTACCGTCAGTCGATCGCTCCACCTTCAGCGGTTCACCTTCGGGTTCTGTGTTTTCGATCGCGCCTTGAAACCTCACCCACACGTAGGAGTGCAAGTCCACGACTCCTTGTTCGTAAGCTACAACCGCATCATTAAGATTAGAGAAGTAATGACCTGCTCCTTTTTGACCGTTAGGATTGTCGGCTGTCAAGTAATAGCAACCGAGCACCATATCTTGAGAAGGAGTGACGATCGGTCTTCCAGTTGCCGGCGACATAATGTTATTAGAAGCCAACATCAGCAAGCGCGCTTCAGCCTGAGATTCCAGAGACAAAGGCACGTGTACCGCCATTTGGTCGCCGTCAAAGTCAGCGTTAAAAGCCGGACAGACTAGCGGGTGAAGCTGAATCGCCCTCCCGTCCACCAAAATCGGCTCAAAAGCTTGAATCCCCAAACGGTGCAGCGTAGGAGCCCGGTTCAGCATGACAGGGTGTCCTTCAATTACCTCTTGCAGCACGTCCCAAACGCTGGGATCGTTGCGTTGAATCAGTTTTTTGGCTGCTTTGATGTTGTTGACGAGTCCTTGGCGGATCAGGCGGTGGATGACGAAGGGCTGGAAAAGCTCGATCGCCATTTCCCTCGGCAAACCGCACTGATGAATCTTCAGTTTCGGCCCCACCACAATTACCGAACGTCCAGAGTAGTCAACCCGTTTACCCAGCAAGTTTTGCCGGAAACGACCTTGTTTCCCTTCAATAATGTCCGACAGCGACTTCAGCGGACGGTTGTTTGCGCCCACCACAGTCCGGCCACGGCGGCCGTTATCAATTAGCGCATCCACAGCCTCTTGTAACATCCGCTTTTCGTTGCGAATGATAATTTCCGGCGCCAGAATTTCTTGCAATCTGGCCAAGCGATTATTGCGGTTAATAACTCTCCGATAAAGGTCATTAAGGTCACTGGTTGCAAAACGTCCACCGTCTAGCTGTACCATCGGCCGCAAGTCTGGGGGAATCACCGGAATCACATTGAGTACCATCCAATCGGGATGAGAACCCGTAGCGATAAAGTTGTCAATTACCCGCAAACGTTTAATTAACTTCGCGCGTTTTTGACCTTTAGCATTAGCAATATCTTCCCGCAGCTTTTCCGCTTCGCTTTCTAGCGGAATATTTTGCAGCAAAACTTGCAAAGCTTCCGCACCAATGCCTACTTCTACGCCTGTCAGCGTGGAATCTTCGCTGTAAAGTTCATCTTCTATTTCCAGCCAAGCATCTTCGGTGAGCAATTGCTTGTATTGGAGCTTTTCAGCATTACCAGCATTCAGCACAACATAGGCATTGAAATAGACAATTTGTTCGACATCTCGCAGGGGCATATCTAACAGAATTGCCATGTAACTGGGGATGCCTTTGAGATACCAAACGTGAGCCACTGGAGCTGCTAATTTGATAAATCCCATGCGGTGGCGGCGGACACGAGATTCAGTGACTTCCACACCGCATCTCTCGCACACAATGCCTCTATGACGGACTCTTTTGTACTTGCCACAATGACATTCCCAATCTTTTGCAGGCCCAAAAATGCGCTCGCAAAACAATCCGTCCATTTCCGGTTTTAATGTACGGTAATTAATTGTTTCTGGTTTTATGATCTCACCGGTAAGCTGACCATTGGGTAAAGTTCTCTCTCCCCATTGTCGAATTCTTTCGGGTGAAGCTAACCCAATCTTTACGTAATCAAATCGTTGTTCTATCTTAGCCATTCTTGACTCCACTCGATGATTTACTTGAAATTGTTTGCTGTAATTTATCTGTTTTGATTGATTGTTTTGCAATTAAATCAATGTCAGACTCCTTTATATGTGACATTATTTTTAATGTCATAAATGACACTTGTCGATACTGCAAATTCCAGAGCTATTTTAGCAATGGATTCTCCAGCTTTAATTCGTTCTCGCACATCCTGTGCTTGAGCAAAAGTCAGTTTGCGATCGATATATCCACCCCTGCGAGGAATTGGAACCTCTTCGCCTTCTTCCTTCCAAGTCAGGTGATACTTAATAGTGTGTATAGTTGAGGGAGTTACGCCGTATGCTTCAGCTACATCCTTCATTCTCTCTCCTGCTGCTAGTTTTTGCCGGATTTCTCGCACTTTTTCCCAGTCTAATTTGGCGTTGGAAAGGGGATGACTTTTTCCTTGGGTGCGTCCTTTTTGGGAAGCATCTAATAAATTCTGAGTGCGAGTACCAGCCCAGAGGTGTTCTGGATTAATACAACTGGGAGTATCGCAAGTATGACAAGCATCCATATAGGTGGGAACTTCACATCCTAATTTCTCTGCTAAAACAGCACGAGTAACTGATTTTAACTTGCCATTTTTGAAGTACCTACCATAGCCTGAACCATCTTTTGCGCCTTGGAAAATTATGCAGCCGTTGTCTTGAATTTCTCCTAGAAAACGTGGGGAAACTGTGGTGAAGTTATCGGGAATATTTGTCTGAACGATCTTAGTAATAGTTTCATGTTGTACCCCATACTCTTTTGCTAGGTGGTTCTTGACTTTTCCAGATAAATATTTAGTCTGAATTTCCCGCAGTTGTGCGATCGACAATTTATCAAGTCCCGCAATACTTTTTCGTCTAGGAGTTTTGCGATAGCGCCCCATCATTTGTCCGGTATTCTCAGCAGCAGACCCAGCTAAGAGATGTTCCGGGTTGATGCAGCCGGGATTGTCGCAGGTGTGGCAAGCAAAATAACTGGAATCGAGGAATCCTGCTATTTTCGATTCGAGGACTAATCGGTGGACTAATACCGTTTTGCCATCGATCCACTTACGCCCGTAACCGTTACCAAACTTACTGCCTTGCCAATTAATACAGCCTGTCGCCAGGTCTAATTCTCCTTCAATTCCAGGGATAACTGTTACAATAGTCATGTCAGCGTCTCTCCTTTTTAGAGCGTTGATTCGCCTCAACAGTGGTACGAACACTGTTGAGGCATTTTCATTTGAGAGTATCGATTAAAGATTTTAGATTGAATGTTGCCAAAAAATCTAAAATCTTTAATCCCTAATCCTCGTCGAGTTCGTCGCGAGAAAGCGATTCGTAAGTAGGCCTGGAGGGCGATCGCCGCCCACCAGCATCCGCCATCAAATCAACTTCTACGTGCTCGCTGCCTTCGTCGTTCGTATTCACCTTGTGCACGGCAATGTCCAAGCACAAAGATTGCAACTCTCGCATCAGCACCTTAAACGATTCCGGCGTACCGGGGCGCGGGATGGCTTTGCCTTTGACGATCGCATTCAAGGCTTCATTTCTACCCTGCATATCGTCCGACTTGACAGTCAGCAACTCTTGCAAAGTATAAGCTGCGCCGAACGCTTCGAGAGCCCAAACTTCCATTTCTCCGAACCGCTGACCCCCCTGCTGCGCTTTGCCACCCAAAGGCTGCTGCGTTACCAGCGAGTAAGGCCCCGTGCTCCGGGCGTGGATTTTGTCATCTACCAAGTGGACGAGTTTGAGCATATAGGCGATGCCGACTGTGACGGGGCGATCGAACGGTTCGCCGGTGCGGCCGTCGTAAACTATAGTTTTGCCTGGGTGTTTTTCGTTAAATACCCAAGGTTTGCCAGTTTTTTCGCGCGCCTCCTCTAACTTGCCGTGAACGGTTTCCCGCGACTTTTCAGCGCCGTGCATTTCGTCAAACGGCACCATCTTGAACCGCATCGACAAATTTTCGCCCGCCCAGCCCAGCAAGCACTCGAAGATTTGACCGACGTTCATCCGCGATGGTACGCCCAAGGGGTTGAGTACGATGTCAACCGGAGTCCCGTCGGGCAGGTAGGGCATATCTTCCATCGGCAGAATCCGGGAGACGATACCTTTGTTACCGTGGCGGCCGGCCATTTTGTCGCCGACTTGAATCTTGCGTTTTTGGGCTACGTAGACGCGGACTACCATGTTGGCGCCGGGGGGCAGTTCGTCGCCCTGTTCCCGGGTAAACACGCGCACGTCCACCACGCGGCCTTTTTCGCCGTTAGGGACGCGGAGGGAGTTGTCGCGCACGTCTCGGGCTTTTTCGCCGAAGATTGCCCGCAGCAGTTTTTCTTCCGGCGGTTGGTCGGATTCGCCTTTCGGAGTGACTTTCCCTACCAAAATGTCGCTGGCTTCTACCCAAGCACCTTTGCGGATGATGCCCTGTTCGTCTAGCTGGCGCAGCGCGTCTTCGCCGACGTTGGGAATTTCGCGGGTGATTTCTTCGGGGCCGAGTTTGGTTTGGCGGGCTTCGATTTCGTATTTCTCGATGTGAATCGAGGTGTATACGTCTTCGTACACCAAACGCTCGCTAATGAGCATGGCATCTTCGTAGTTGTATCCCTCCCAGGGCATATATGCTACGAGGATGTTGTGGCCCAGGGCGAGTTCGGCGCCTTCGGTGGAGGAACCGTCGGCGAGCACTTGACCGGCTACGACGCGATCGCCCTCATAGATCAAAGGACGCTGGTTTAAACAGGTATCCTGGTTCGATCGCTGATATTTTTGCAATTCGTGTTCGATGCAGCCGGCATATTTTTGCTTCCACACCGAGGGCTGCTTGGTTTTGAGCTCGTCGTATTCGCGAATCATGAAATGTTCTTCGCTGGAATTCGACTCGGCATCTACCGCTAGGGGCTTGACAATAATCCGGGTGGCATCGATGTAAATTACCTCGCCGTTGACCTTAGAAACTACCACCATCCCGGAATCTCGGGCGGCTTGAGCTTCCAAGCCCGTACCCACAAGGGGACGTTCTGGTTTCAGTAGCGGCACAGCTTGCCGCTGCATATTCGATCCCATCAGAGCTCGGTTGGCGTCGTCGTGTTCCAAGAACGGAATCAGCGATGTCGCGACGGAGACGATTTGCACTGGCGAAATCGCCATGTAGTCCACCTGCATCGGGGTGGTGGTGGTGAATTCTTGGCGGTAGCGCACGGCTACGGTTTCGCCCAAGAGGTTGTTGTTTTCGTCGAGGCTGATGTCTCCGGGGGCGACGCGCAAGTCGTCTTCTTCATCGGCTGTCATGTAAACCGGGGCTTTGTCCCGCAATACTTGTCCTTTTTCAACTGGGTAAAAAGGAGTTTCGATGAAGCCGTAGGGGTTGACGCGGGCGTGGGTTGCCAAAGAGCCGATGAGTCCGGCGTTGGGGCCTTCTGGTGTTTCAATGGGGCAAATCCGGCCGTAGTGGGATGGGTGAATATCCCGCACGGCGAAACCGGCGCGTTCCCGAGTCAAGCCTCCTGGGCCGAGGGCGGAAAGCCGGCGTTTGTGGGTCAGTTCTGCTAGGGGATTGGTTTGATCCATGAACTGGGATAGCTGCGAGGAACCGAAGAATTCCTTGATTGCTGCTACCAGCGGTTTGGGGTTGACCAGGGAAGCGGGGCTGAGGGAGTCGGCGTCGGAAACTGTCATCCGTTCGCGGATAATCCGTTCTAGGCGGTTCAATCCGACGCGCACTTGGTTTTGCAACAGTTCGCCGACGCTGCGGACGCGACGGTTACCTAGGTGGTCGATGTCATCCGTTGAGCCGATGTCGAATTCCAGGTTGATCAGATAGTCGATCGCCGTCAAGATATCTTGGGATGTCAGTACCCGCATCGTATCGGGGACTGTCAACCGCAGTTTTTTGTTGAGTTTGTAGCGGCCGACTCGGCCCAAATCGTAGCGTTTGGGGTCAAAGAAACGCGAGTTGAGGAGCTGTTCGCCGCCGGCTACGGTGGGGGGTTCGCCCGGACGCAGTTTGCGGTAGAGCTCCATCAAAGCTTCTTCTTCGCCGAACTGTCCTTCTTTCTCGATCGTTTTTTGGAAGTATTCGGGGTGGCGCAAGCTGTCGTAGATTTCGCCGTCTGTCAAGCCTAGGGCTTTGAGCAGAACTTGGGCCGACAGCTTGCGGGTTTTGTCGATTCTCACCCAGACTAGATCGTTTTTGTCTGTTTCAAATTTCAGCCACGCGCCTCGGTTGGGGATGAGACTGGCGTTGTAGGAACGGCGGCCGTTTTTGTCGGTTTCTGATTTGTAGTAGACGCCAGGGGAACGGACGATTTGGTTGACGATGACTCGTTCCGCACCGTTGATGATGAAAGTGCCGCGTTCGGTCATCAAAGGCAAATCGCCGATGAAGACTTCTTGCTCTTTGATTTCGCCTGTTTCTTTGTTAATCAAGCGGGTGGGGACGTACATTTGCACCGAGTAGGTGCTGTCCCGGCGCTTAGCTTCGTCTACATCGTATTTTGGGCGCTTGAGTTTGAAGTCTTTGCCGATGAAGTGGAGTTCCAGCTTTCCCGTGTAGTCTGTAATCGGGGAGAAGCTGTCTAGTTCTTCAATCAGTCCGGCTTCTAGGAACCAGCGAAAACTTGCCCGCTGGATTTCGATCAAGTCGGGCAAGGTGAAGGCGAATTCTGTGTAATCTTTAGTCGTCATGGGTGTCCTTTTTCCGCAGTGGCTCTAGCTTTTTACATGGCGCCAAGGCTTGGCGTTTTTACCTTGTTGCGTTTTTTTGATGGATTGTGTGAGAGAATTTATATGATGTTTTCGATCGCCTACCAACTGCTGCAACGGTTGTTTTTATTGGTTGCTCGCATTATTTTTGTGCGGGTTCTGGCTGCGATCGAGATTCTTTTAGCTCCGATCTCTTGGTACTCCAGGGTAAATCCCTTACACATTTGACTCCTAAAATTGACTTTACAGCTATTGCCAAATTGCTGAGGTTCCAAGTTGCTTGTAATGTGTAAAATTGAGTGTAAGTTTGAGGTATTGCTTGACGTTTTTGTCTGTCCGGAAGATTAGCGCGCCCTCGCCCAAGCTAGCAGTTCGGCGACTGCGACGGCGCCCGCAAGCAAGCGATCGCCCGATCGGTCGGTTCTTTTTATTATTATAGGACGCAAATCCGATCGCACTACGGCAACTCCCAAAGAATCTGAGATTAAGGATGAATCCGGTTTTTGTATCAGGATATAGATGGGATTTTTCCTATCTTTTCCCCCGAACTCCACCTGTTTTCCTCGTTTCTCTATGCGCTAGTAGCTAAAGTGACAACCCGAATAGCTGACAGGCATTTTCGGTTGTCTGCTGGGACAAAGTCAAGAGAGAAACTCCTCTCAATTTAGCAACTTGCTCGGCTACGTAGTAGACGTAAGCTGGTTCGTTGCGTTTTCCCCGCTGGGGTACGGGCGCGAGAAAAGGACAATCTGTCTCGACTAGGATGCGATCGCTATTTACCATACAAGCTGATTCTTGTATTTGCAAGGCTTTTTTAAAGGTGACTGTGCCGCTAAAACTGATGTAGAAACCCAGGTCTAAAAACCACTGGGTTTCTTCGGGCGTGCCTCCCCAGCAGTGCATCACCCCGCGTACTGGGCCGCGTCTTTCCCAAAAGTTCCGCAGCATTTCGGCCATTGGGGCGGCGGCGTCGCGACAGTGAATAATGACTGGTTTGTCAAGTTCCTGGGCAATTTCAAGCTGTGCCTCAAACACTTTAAACTGGTGTTCGCGATCGTCAGCCTTAAAAAAGTCTAGTCCAGTTTCGCCGATCGCCACTACCCGAGAGTCAGAACTTGCTAATTCCCTAATCAGGCTTGCAGTTTCGTCTTTCCACTTGGCGGCATCTAGGGGATGAAGCCCCACCGCAAAAGAGACTTCTGCAAACTGATTGGCAATTGCTTGAATTCCAGCAAACTCTTCGGGTTCTACACAAGAATGAACCAATCGAACTACACCAGCTTCGCGCCAGCGTTCTCGAATGGCTTCTAACTCCGACTTGAAAGTCTGAAAGTTGATATGAACGTGAGTATCGATGAGCTGCATGGGGGAATGGGAGAGTGAGAGAGTAGACGAGGGGGAGAGTGGGAGAGGGGGGGAGTGGGAGAGGGGGAGAGGGGGAGAGTGGGAGAGGGGGGAGAGGGGGAGAGGGGGAAAATCTTCTCTCTTCCTTCTTCCTGCTACTTTTTCTTCTTCTTCCTTCTTACTTCCTGCTGCTTTTTTCCTTCTTCCTTCTTCCTTCTTCCTTCTTCCTTCTTCCTTCTTCTGTCTTAGGATGCTACTTGTGTTTCGTGTGGCTTGATGGTTCTTGCCAAGCGGGACTTTTTGCGAGCGCCGTTGTTGCGGTGCAGTACACCTTTTTTCACAGCTTTGTCTATTTTGCTGTAGGCCTCAGACATCCGCTGCTGGACTTCTTGCATTAATTCTGGTGTCGGAGATGCGGCGTATTTATCGACGGCTGCAAAATACTTTTTCATCAAAGTTTTTACCGCTGACTTGTACGACTTGTTGTACAAGCGGTTGCGCTCGGCGATTTTGACTCGTTTGACGGCGGACTTAATATTTGCCATAGTTCAGTTTGTGGAAGTAGGTATTGATTGATACATCATAGTCTCAAGATAGTCTCAAGACACGGAGATTTTGAGGGACAATCTTTTCGGGTGGGAGCCACAAAAAGCTTGATTTTTTTAAAGCTGAGTCAGCCATGAGCCGATCGATCGGATTCAAGCTGAGCCTGGGGCTACTTTTTCAAGGGCGATCGCGCAATAATTTTTAATTGACTCATTTAACTGCCTTTTTTTTTACCTCTGACGATACCCAAAGGTATGACAAGGGTGCGATCGAGGCGTCTTGCGGGGTTTCCACCGTCACGAGTTAAATTCACGGTTTATTGCGCGCAATTTTCAAGTATACAATAACTTGGCGTTTTTTTATAAAAAATTATCAGGTGTCGAAAAAACTAATATAGCATCGATTCGGCTCAAAATCCCATTCCCTGAAAAATCCAAGTTAAGCTATAACAAAGAGTACGGGTTATTTGGGCTTCGTCGAAGGAAGAGGGAAGAAGGAAGAAGGAAGAAGGAAGAAGGAAAAGGGCAGAAGGAAGAAGGAAAAGGGCAGAAGGAAAAGGGCAGAAGATTTTTCCCTCTCCCCCTCTCCCCCTCTCCCCCTCTCCCCCCTCTCCCCCCTCTCCCCTCTCCCCCTCTCCCTCCGCACCCGATTCTCTGGCGAGCAATTTCTAGAAAAGCTCTCAGTGTTGCAAAATCATCGACAGAGATTTATAACGCTGCACTGAAGCCTTAGAAACTCCCGCGAGTCTCGCGGTTTAAGCTTGTGGGCTGGTGGTGGCTGACTTGTCCAGGAGATAGCCACAAAAATCCCCAATTGTCAAGCAAATGTTAGTGAATTATTGACGGCATTCCTAATCTCCATGCTGCGAATTATTACTCAGTGGGTTGAGGCGCAAGCTGAACTGCGACGAATCTGCGATCGCACCCACGACGAACTTGTTATTCACAAAGAAGCCACCGTGCGCGAGGTGCTGCAAGCTGTAAGACGCAAAGGCGATCAGGCTGTGCTGCAATATACTGCTGAATTTGACCGCATCACCCTAAATGCGACAGATTTGCGCGTGAGTGGCGCCGAATTGGATGCTGCTTATCAGCAAATATCGAAAGAATTATTAAATGCGATCCGGCTTGCTTGTAAACAGGTAGAGGCGTTTCACCGACAGCGTGTGCCCAAATCTTGGGTGCAGTTTGGTGATGACGAGATTGTTTTGGGTAAGCGCTACACGCCAGTCGATCGCGCGGGAATTTACATCCCTGGCGGTCAGGCGTCCTATCCGAGTTCGGTGATCATGAATGCGGTGCCTGCGAAGGTCGCCAAGGTGCCGAAACTGGTGATGTGTACTCCCCCCGGACAGGAGAAGAAAATGAATCCTGCGGTGCTGGTAGCGGCTCAGGAGGCGGGAGTTGATGAGATTTATCGGGTTGGCGGGGCCCAGGCGATCGCAGCTTTGGCCTACGGTACCGAAAGTATTCCCAAGGTAGATTTAATCACCGGGCCGGGGAATATTTACGTCACGCTGGCGAAAAAACTGGTTTACGGAACAGTCGGGATCGATTCTCTGGCGGGGCCGTCGGAGGTGCTGATTATTGCTGATGCTACGGCGAATCCTGTACACGTAGCTGCGGATATGTTGGCTCAAGCCGAGCACGATTCGATGGCGTCGGCGATTTTGCTGACGGCGGATTCGGTGTTGGCTAGAAAGGTGGTGGCTGAAGTTGACAGACAATTGGTAAATCACCCGCGCCGGACTTTGACGGAAAAGGCGATCGCCAATTACGGTTTAGTTGTAGTAGTTGAGTCTCTGAAGGCGGCGGCGGAACTATCTAACGAGTTTGCTCCCGAACACTTGGAATTGCAAGTGGCAGATCCCTGGGCCCTGCTCGACCAAATTCGGCACGCTGGGGCGATTTTCCTGGGCTGTTCAACACCCGAAGCTGTGGGCGATTATTTGGCTGGCCCGAATCATACTTTACCGACATCTGGTGCTCCGCGCTATGCTTCGCCGCTGGGTGTGGAAACTTTTATGAAGCATTCGAGTTTGATTCAATATTCGCCGGCTGCACTTAAGAAGGTGGGTAGGGCGATTAATGTGTTGGCGGAAGCTGAGGGTTTACCTTCTCATGCCGATTCGGTGCGCTTGCGGACTGAAAATGAGGGAGGGTGATGAGTTTTAGATGGTAGAGTTGAGGTTGGCGATCGAGATTTACGCACTTCGGGCTTAAGAAACCCGGTTTCTTTCAATAAGCTGTTGCACATTTAAATTGTATATTCGGGACGGGCTAGAAGCCCATCCCACAAGAGTTTTTAAGTGATTTTTGACATACAATTTAAATGTAGGACAGCTTATCTTGCGTAAATGACGCAATTATGTTAAGAAACCGGGTTTCTGTGTAGTAATGATGCTGTTGGTGGGAAGCGCTAAATTGTGGAAAGTAGGCGACTATCAATGAGAAGTTTAAAGTCTAATATCTGAGATTTAAAGGTGCATTATATTGGATACTCTTTTGGTGGCGATCGACAATTCTGAGTTTGCAGCACAGGTTTTGCAAGCTGTGGGGCAGTTTAAACTAGAACCTACGGCGAAGGTGATTTTAGTTCATGTTGTGAGTTCTGATACGCTGGATTTTGATGCGGTGGTCGATCGACCTCACGCTCAGGGAAATGAGATTGCTTATCGAGAAGTAGAGAAGTTGTTGCAATCTTATCAGGAAATGTTGCCTTGCCAGAGTGAGTTGGAGATTGTGGCGGGGGAACCGGCCGAGGAGATTTTGCGTTTGGCGAATATTTATAAAGCGGATTTAATTGCGATCGGCTGTCGGGGTTTGACTGGTTTGAAGCGGATTTTGGAGGGTTCGGTGAGTGCTGAGGTTGTGGCTGAGGCTCCTTGTTCGGTGCTGGTTGTGCGGGCTAAGTAGGGGGAATTGAACCGCAGGGATGGACAGTGCGATCATAGGCTGATTGATATTTTACTAAATTTCTTTCTGGATCAAGCCTTCCATAGAATAATTATGAGCGTGACTCTTAACATCCCTACAATCAATGATAATCTGAACGATTTTGACAATCTGTTTCAGCTTTCGGAGCAACTAAATGAGGATTGCTCAGAAGTAATTATTGACTTTTCTAAATGTTTTTTTCTCAGACAAAATGCCGTAGCTTTTCTGGGAGGATTGATTCGTATCATTCAATCCCGCTCGATAAAATTAAACATTAATTGGGATAGTATTCATAAGAACATAAAAATGAATCTTGAACAAAACGGATTCATGTATACTTTTTGTGAGAATAAAGAACCTTGGCAGGGTAATTCTATCCCTTATCGAGAAGATAAAAAACAAGATAAAGATGGCTTGGTTGACTACCTAGCAGAAAAATGGCTAGGACGAGACTGGGTTGATATAATTGACATACTCACCGTGCTGAAGCAGCGGTGATTCTTGACGCTTCATCGACTGACGCTACGGTCGTAGTCTTACTCTGTCTCTGCGCCCATTTAGAGTCGTGGCAATGCCCTATCCCGACTATATGTATCGTTTCGTTTGAAAACATAACAATACTTTTTATTTTGCTTCCAGGTTGGGTTTTAACCATTGCCCTTCAGTCTTTCCCTATTACTGGATCAGTCTCGGTTTCAACTCGGAATGAGTATATATCGCTGCAATCTTAGGTGGGAATTTCAACCAATTAAATTCTAACATAAAGCCGTCCTAGAAGGACAGGGCTTGTATCCCAATTTTTTGGTCAAAAATTGCAAAACGTCATCGTAGGAACTGTTTGGGAGATATACGCTAACGCCTTTGAGCATGGGCAAACAGAAATCGGAGTCTTTAGCTGTGGACAGCACTACCCTAAAAAAAAGGAACTAAAACTCACTGTGATTGACTTCGGTGTTGGGATTCCCCAAAATGTGCGCCTATTCCGAAAACTCTCGGATTTACCAGCAGACGAAGCCCTAAAATGGGCATTTGAAGCAGGAACTACAACCAGGCGCGGTGATGTTGCTGGGGGTGTTGGACTTGACTCTCTGAAAAGATTTGTAAAGATGAATGGAGGAAAATTGGAGTTTTTCAGTCACAATGGGTATGTCCTGATTAACAAAGATGAGGAAACTTACCAAAATCGCCCAACCTTTTTCGGAGGGACACTGGTTAACATTACTCTCCAATGTGATGAAGCCATTTATGTGCTGGCTTCTGACACCGACGGCGACGCCCCACTTTTCTGAGGGAACTTCTGAAATATGAAATCTTACAAGATTGGCACTTTGATTGGGAAAACTTGCATGACACCCGATGACGGTATGAAGGTGTATGAGTTGACATACCCCGAACTACGGGCAGAGCACGCTGTAGAGCTTGACTTTGCTGGTGTAGAGATTTTTGCATCTCCGTTCTTCAATTTTGCCATTGGACAGCTACTTAGGGATATCTCCCCAGACACTTTAAACCGTCTGCTGACATTTTCTCATCTTAATACTGTAGGCAATCAAATACTCAAACAGGTGATTAAGAACTCAAAACGCTACTACGCAGCAGATGATGCAACCCGCAATGCAATCAATGAAATTGTCAGCCAACAGGTGGGAAATGTATAATGGCAATCCAATATACAGTCAAGGCTGAGGTAGTTAATATCCAGTTTGACACACCTCAAAAAGATGACATTTTTCTGGTAGATACTAATGTCTGGTACTGGCTGACTTACACTCCAGCCAGTACCTCTGCGAAAAGCTATCAAATAAATGATTATCCTGCTTATTTAACAAAAATTATTTCTGCTCAAGGATTGCTTTTATATTGTGGGCTTTCTTTGGCAGAGTTAGCACATAATATTGAACAGGCAGAACGAGCAATTTTTTCGGCTACATTAAACACAAAAGAATATCGCCATAACGAGCCAACAGAAAGAGCTAACGTAGTAGCTGAAGTTCTAGCTGCTTGGGGTCAGGTAACATCTATTGCTGTATCGACTGATGTGACTATTGATGAAACTACAACTAACGCATCTTTAACCAGATTTCAAACTCAACTTTTAGATGGCTACGATCTGCTAATTCTCGAAGCAATGGATAAAGCAGGGGTAGTTCAAGTAATTACTGATGATGGTGATTATGTGACTGTTCCTGGTATCAAAGTTTTTACTGCTAACCGCAATGTAATTACGGCAGCAAGAAATCAAGGTAAGCTGATTACTAGATAAGAAATAAGACCAAATGCTTCATAAGTAATCAACACGCGATCGCAGCAGATATACTGTCTCTATTAAGCTTGCCAATTCGTCAGCGGCAATTAAGGCTACATTTTCGCCGTCAGAGCGTGTGATGATGATGGATTTGATTCATCCCATTTGTGCTGAGTCGATCGGGCGATCGATTTCCCTAGCCGGCGTTGCTGACTTACAGTATGAAGGGCTAAATATGCAAATCCTAAAAACCATTGTCAACAAAGCTTCTGGATTTTTGCCTGGTTCTTTTTCATCCTCCGATTAAGCAACGCCCCCTAGCCCTACTTCCCCTTCCCAGTCAAAAACTCCCGCAGCCGCAACAAACTAGCGGTTTGTCCCAAATTCAGCGGTAGCAGCGACACTCCCTCCAACCGAGACTGCACCCAACCGTCGCCCCAATACCACTCGTGAAACCCGTCAATTCCCTGACTCAACAACAGTCGCAGACAATTTGACTCTGCAATCTCCACATAGTGCTGCACCGCTACCGGGCCAATCCAACTTGTGAATGTCAATTCGCGATCGAGCAATTCGGGCAAACCCTGAGAAAACTGCTGAGGCCACAGCCACTGCTGCAACTGCACCGGACGCACCAAACTGTCTCGAATCGCAGTCTCCGAAGCTTCAACCTCAATCCGCAGTTGGCTTTGTTGAAAATTACCTAGCATAGCAATTTGAAATTTTATATAGGAGCTTTACTTAACTTAAATGTAACGTAATTGCATGGAGTTCGATCGGGCGGGCTAGAAGCCCACCCCACAAGAAAATTCATTGTCAACTCGTTCTACTCGTTACCAGGCTGGAGCCTGGTAACGTAGATCCGGAGGCAGAGCCTCCATTTTACACACTGACGAGGCAGAGCCTCTAGATCTCGCTTCCCAGGCTCCAGCCTGGGAACCAGTTAATTTATCTCTTGTGGAACAAGCCGAAAAGCCTGTTCTTAAAAATACCGCTAAACATTCGATCGCACATTAGCGTCCATCCGCATTCATCTACCATAAAAAATTTAAGATTTTCCATAGAAACCAGCATCAAAAACCCCATTTTTGTATCCAATTGTTAAGCTCTGTTGCATTTCATTTAAATCTCCCATTCTCACCCCACAGCAGAGAAACTCCGTGATACCATCACATCTGACTGGTAAAGACTTATAGAAAAAATTGGGAGAAAAGCTTTGACACTACGGGTTGCAGTTGTTGGATCGGGGCCAGCGGGTTCTTGCGCCGCCGAAACATTGGTAAAAGCAGGCATCGAAACTTATTTATTTGAACGCAAATTAGACAACGCTAAACCCTGCGGTGGGGCAATTCCTCTGTGCATGGTTGAAGAATTTGACTTGCCACAAAGTATTATCGATCGCCAAGTCAGAAAAATGAAAATGATTTCCCCCTCCAATGTAGAGGTGGATATCAACATCGAAAACGAACACGAATACATCGGTATGTGCCGCCGCGAAGTCCTCGATGGCTTTTTGCGCGATCGGGCCGCTTCCTTAGGTGCCAAACTGATTAACGGTACTGTTCACACCTTAGAAATTCCAGGCAACAACACCGACCCCTACATTCTCCACTACGCCGACCACTCCAACGGCACCGCTGTGGGAACTCAGAAAACCCTGAAAGTGGATTTGGTAATCGGGGCTGACGGCGCTAACTCCCGCGTAGCAAAGGCGATTGATGCTGGTGACTACAATTATGCGATCGCCTTCCAAGAGCGCATCCGCCTCCCAGAAGATAAAATGGCTTACTACGAAGGTCTAGCCGAAATGTACGTCGGCGACGACGTTTCCACCGACTTCTACGCCTGGGTGTTCCCCAAATACGACCACGTAGCCGTCGGTACCGGCACGATGAAAGTCAATCAAGCTGATATCAAAAAGCTGCAAGCCGGAGTCCGCGCCCGCGCTGCCAAAAAACTCATGGGCGGTGAGATCATTAAAGTGGAAGCTCACCCCATCCCAGAACATCCGCGTCCCCGCCGGGTTGTCGGCCGAGTTGCTCTCGTAGGCGACGCTGCTGGTTATGTTACCAAGTCTTCGGGCGAAGGTATCTATTTTGCGGCTAAGTCTGGCCGGATGTGCGCTGAAACTATTGTGGAAATTTCCAATAAGGGCGCGCGGATTCCGACTGAACAAGAAATTAAGCTGTATCTGAAGCGCTGGGATAAGGCTTACGGTATTACCTACAAAGTGCTTGACATTTTGCAGCGCGTGTTCTACCGTTCCGATGCTACTCGCGAAGCTTTTGTGGAAATGTGTGCCGATCGCGATGTGCAGAAACTCACATTCGATAGCTACTTGTATAAGACTGTAGTACCGGCTAATCCCTTGATTCAGATGAAGATTACTGCGAAAACCATTGGTAGCTTGTTGCGCGGTAGTGCTTTGGCGCCTTAATCTCTGGCGAGTTATCACACTTTGTATAATAATCCGGAGATCCCCCCTAGCCCCCCTTAAGAAGGGGGGGACATGAGTATTCTGAAAGTTCCGCTGCGATGAGGGGACAGGAATATTCTCAAAGTCCCCCTTCTTAAGGGGGATTTAGGGGGATCGAGACTCGGGGATCAGCGAGATTTATCAAGGCTTTCAGGCTTCAGTTGACAGGAATGAGCAGTGCTGTATCCCTACAGATAAGCTGCTCAATCGGAAATCCCCTCCCAATTTTGAATTGGGAGGGGATTTTAAGCTTTTTTCCGATTTAGGGACAGTCCTTTTTTTGGGTTAGTTCAAGTTCAATTGCACTAAGGTGTCGGGGGCGAGGAAGTGGGAAATGTGGTAAGCTCGCTCTTCTGTTTTTAGCAGGATTTTTTCGTAGAGGTAGCGCGTAGCTCGATCGCCCAAACTTTCTGCTTGTCCTGCTTGACGGCGCAACAAACCGATTATAGCTTGTTCGGCAGTCAAATCGTGTTCCAGCATTTGGCGGCACGAATACACGCCGTCGGCTTCCGGAGCGAAACAGCACATCTCGGCTAACTTGCTAAAGCTAGCTACGGGTATGCCGCCCAATCCGTTCAACCGTTCGCCCAATTCGTGGACGCTATCTTGAGCTTCTCCGTAGCTTTCTTCAAAGAATTTGTGCAAGGAGTAAAATTCTGCTCCTTCCACGACAAAATGATGTTTTTGATATTGCAGGTATAGAGCCTGAAAACTCGCCAGCAGGGCGTTCATTCCTTCACAAATCGGTGCTGTGACTGAATGTTCTAACAAAATTGGGTTTTCAGCTATGTGACCAAACGGTCTCAATGCACTCTGAATCTGGGCCATTAGTGTTTTCCTCTCAATAGGCAGTGATTGTTGCCAATAGAGTTAGTCTAGCATCCTAAATTTAGCAGTCAAGCAGGGTCTGGCTTCATAGTGATAGAGTTTCGAGAGTAGGAAAATTTTTTTGTAAACCTATTGAGAATTATTAGCAGTTGCGTTATGCTGGAAAAAGATGCTCGTTCTGAGTGCTTCCTGAATGTGGGGCGAATCCTCCGAAGGCAGAAAGCAGCAGGCAAAAGGCTAAATTTTTCAGAAAGGGCTTTTGACAATCCTTGATTCTCTTCTGAAATCTGGCTTTTAACTTCTGCTCGCTATCAGTCCGGGTAAAAATTAATGCAAATTATTATTGTTGTCACAAGATGAATCCAGCCGATCGAGAGTTAGAAGTTTGTGAGATTGTGCAAGTTAGTTGGCTAGACAGGTGGCAAGTTTACAAACGCTTGCAAGAACTCGAAATCCCCTGCTGGTGTGCGGTTGACCAACCTTTGCGGGCAAAAGTCAACACTGTCAGACAAGCTGCTCAGCTAATGAGCGTGTTGAGGCAAGTTAGTGCCCCTCGGCGCGAACTGGTTCAGTTGCTGGAGTGCTGCTGGCAAATCGGATAAAGCCCGAAGGAAGAAGGAAGAAGGAAGAAGGAAGAAGGAAGAAGGAAGAAGGAAGACGGAAGACGGAAGAAGGAAGACGGAAGAAGTAAAAATAATGATGCGATTCAACGCATAAATACCTTCACTGGCGACGTTTTCTTGTCAAGTTTGATAATTTTCACCGAACAGTCAACCCAGGAGTTATGACAATGTATAAGTCTGGCAAGCAAGTTTCTGAATTCAGCCTAGAGGGAGAAATCCTCAGCCTGATTATTGAAGATGGTTATAAACTTAAATATTTGCGTATTAGCAGCGATCGCAAAGTAGAATACCTTGTTAAACTTTCCAAGGAATTGCGGTCATTTTTAGCGCCTGTTTTGACTCCTGGGTTGAGAGTTCAAGTTGCAGGTGAGAAAGAACTCAATTTGAAAAACGGTAAAATAAAACTGAAAGCTCACAGCCTCACTCTGGCTCGGGGCCACAACGATCGATCGCTCGAACACCTCGACTCTACCAGCGTACCTGCTGGGGTACTGACATCCGTTGGCGCGATCGGCAAAACCGAAGTCACCACTCCCACAGCAGCTCAAACTGTCAAAGCTGCGGCAAAAACTCAAACCAAAATATTAGTGTGTCAAAAATCTGACTGCCAGAAGCGGGGCGGCGCAGCAGTCTGTAAAGCTTTAGAAAATGCTTTGAATGCACGGGGTTTAGAAGAGCAAGTGACTGTTCAGGGAACCGGATGTCTCAAACAGTGCAAAGCAGGGCCAAATATAGTGGTGATGCCGGACAAAACTCGCTACAGTCGCATCAAACCGGCAGAAGTTCCAGCAATTGTTGACAAACATTTTGCAGTTGTTAAAGTTTAGCCGATCGCAGGAAATCTCGGAATGCCCGAATGTCGGAGTCCCCAATCGGAGAATTTTGCTTGTGACCAATGCCCTGCTTGCCCTGCTTGCCCTGCTTGCCCAATAACCAATAACCAATAACCAATAACCAATAACCAATAACTAGGGGCTTTCTTTTAGATAATCTATAAGGATAGACTGTATCTGAGACCCTGTGACTATTGGGATAAAAAGCCATGTCAGAAGCTGATCTTCGAGCCAGTCAGCACCAACCCCACCCTGCTGTTCGATCCGAGAACGAAGGATTGCAGTCAAATTTTGCTGCTGCTGGGGGTTTTGAGCCGATCGCCCCCCGTCCGACAGATACTCCCGCAACGGTGCCCCAACAGCCAGAAGAAGACTGGCAAACACTAGATTTTCCCAACGCGATCAGCGTAGATGCAATTCCCACAACACCCTCCCCGAACAATTTGCCATCTCAGACACAGCCGCCAGAGGTGGGATCGCCCGTGATTTCAGACAATCTCAAAAATCTGCTTGGGAATGCCGAACAGGCTAAGAACAAAGGATCGACACCAGTTACCCTCATGCAAGCGCTGCACGAATGCAACCGCGACCTTTTGCAGCGAATCGCTCAGCTAGAAACAGCCCTCGAAGAGTCCCACAACAAATTGGAGAATCGCGAAACGTTACTAGAACAGCGGACTGCTGAACTAGAAAGCATTCAAGAACAATTGACGCGACTGTTTGGGAAAGTGGAAGTTTCCCATCAAACTCTGCAAGGTCAAGAAATTTTAGTGGAAAGTTTAAGCAGTCAGTTGACAACCAGCCAAACCAGGTTAGCGATTGTGGAGCGAGAATGTGCGTCTACTGTGCAGCGCTACAACGAACAGTTTCACCAGCTAGTAGCTACCGAAAATGTTTGCAGGGAATTGCGATCGCGCTTGCACCGCCAGCAGCGCCACACTCTGCAATTTAAAGCTGCTTTGGAAAAAAGTCTGGAAAGGCCACAGAAATCTCCAATTATTGAGCCACCTGACGAGGCGGAAGATAGCGCCCACAAGCAATTAGAATCCTTGCTAGCGGCAGTCAGAAGCTCTCAGAGTCCCCTGCCACCAGCCTTCAACGCTGCCCCTGTCCAAGCTTGGTCAGATCCCGAAGAGCATCTAGAGGCAGCGCTTGCTGAATATGCGATCGACCCTGAGTCGATCGCAAATATGGAACTTAACAAATTAGCCCAAGCATCCGGCATTCAATTGCAGAAGACCGAAACCTACCAGCCGTTTGAGCCAGCAACAAACTCGCCCCTTGGGGTTGCGGAACCTCAACTGCCGGCGGCTGAGCCTGAACCTGAACCAGAAACTGCTGCGCCCACCTTAGGCAGCCAAGAATTGGCTAAGGCGGTTCAAATTTTGAATTCAGTGGAAACCTTTGGCCTTCAGGAAGTGCGATCGAGTGCGGTCAAACCTACAGCAGCCGGACAACCCGAGTGGCTGACCTTGATTTCCAATCCGTTGCGGGCTTCTAAAAAACGTCGATCGCTGGCTGAAATTGAATTGCCGAGTTTTCGATAGCAAACGCAAGTTGACAGTTGACAGTTGACAGTTGACAGTTGACAGTTGATAGTTGACAAAAGAAGGAAGAGGATTGGAGTAATCAATCGTCTTCTTTTAATTTCTCCCGATCAGGGTTCCGGCTTTAAACCAATTCTTTATGGTAATTGGTAATTGGTAATTGGTAATTGCTCAAATTTACCAATTACCAAAAAGACAGATCGTCGTTTGGGTTTTGACCGGAAAAATATTATTCCGAGTGCAGTGCGAGCGTCTCGCTCGCGTGTTCAACGTCAGCGAGATCCTCGCGTGTTCAACGTCAGCGAAACGCTCGCACTCAGCTATCAACTGAAAACTCTTTTTTCCCCTTTCCCATGCCGTAGGTGAGAGCATAGCTGGTAGCCAACAGCCACAGCCAAACACCCGGATATCTGGGTTCCAACCAAGGCTGTACCTTGCGGGCGAAACTGGGTAGCCATCCGAACAGCCAACTAGCTAAAGCCAACAGAGTAAAAGTCAAGTAACTCCCCAACCAGCGCCAAACATCCCCCAAGGTGACAAAATCTAAAATCCACAGCAGGAGAGAAGGATTTTTTCCGGCTGCTTCAATCGCCAATCGATTGAATGTTAACCAATCGACTCTATCTTTGATAAAAGTTTCGGCTACGGTGAGTTCTTGTCCTGCCAAAATGCCGAAGAAGGTATTGAGAATTGAATTAATTCTCTGGGGCGGCAAACTGCGGCCGGTGGGAACCATCATCCCTTTAGAAAACAGCCAAGTTACTGACACATTGCTCTGGTAAGCGCGAATTTGGTTTAAGTGATTGGCACTTAATAAATCGTGTTTTAATGCTGTATCCAAAAGGTCAGTTAAGCGGAAAAGATTGCGGACGAGGGAGCCGAAACCGGTGAATACTAAGGGAGATTGCAAAGATGCTGCATCGCCGATCGCAATTAGGCGATCGACTGCCACGGCGCGATCGCTGCTGTTGCTGCTAAAATGCCCCGGAATATAACCAAAAGTCGGCTTTTTCCACACCAATTTGTCGATATCGCAGCGACGGTACTCCGGCAGAATAGCGAAAAAGTCCTCGTACAGTTCTAGCAAAGAACCGGGATTTTCGGGATGTACTTGGTGGTAGTGAAATAGATAAACTGTCAGTTCTCCACCAGCAGCGGGAAACAGTTCCCAAATGAGCTGGCGCCCCCGGGAGATGTCGCCGTGACTGTAGAGAACATCCCCGTAGTCAGAATCCCAAACTCCAGGCTCAAATCCTCCGTCAATGGCAGCTCCGACGGTGGGGCAAACGCTGTCAAACGCCCGTCCTCCGTTCAATTGCCAAGCGATGGGAGAAGCTGAACCCATGGCATCCACGAGCAGTCGGGCGGAGGTTGTGCGATCGGCTTTTGTCGGCAAGTGGCTGGCTTGAACCACTACTTTTTTTGCTTCAACATCGGCTCTAACAAATTCAGTTTCGTCCCAAATTTCCCCACCAGCTTCTGTTAGCTTAACTCCCGCCAAATACAGCAATTTTTCGCCATCTAAGGCTATATTCAGCACCTTCGGCGTGTGCAAGACTGGGGCTTGAGCAACGGTTGGATTGTTAGCATCAAAAAACTTGTTATAGCCATCTTTGTATTCTCTAGCAATCAAAGTTTCGATTTCCGCAGCCGTAAACAAACCCAAATCAATTAAGCTTTGAATTTCATCCCGCGAAATATTCCACTCGCGATTCATCCGCCCGAAAGGCATTCTTTCCAGCAGCAGCACTCGGTAGCCCAATCTCGCCATGACTGCGGCGTGAATTACCCCCAACGCCCCGCCAATATAAATCAAGTCGTAAACAGTATCCCCAACATCCGACACCGAAACTGTGCCTTCTTTCTTCTCCCCTCTTCCTTCTTCCTTAAAACTATCCCCAACATCCGACACCGAAACTGTGCCTTCTTCCCTCTTCCCTCTTCCTTCTTCCGACTTCCCTCGGACTTCTTCCTTCTTCAAAAACACTACTTGCTTTGGCGCTTGAGGATTGCGAGTACCTTCACGCCAGCGCTGCTCCCACCAGTAGACGCGCTGGAGGTCGTATTCGCCTTTGGGCATTTTTTTGAAGTATTTGACGGTAAGGGGGTAATAGGGGGCAAGAGCTTCAAAAATTGACTGTTTGGAGAGGTCTATAACGGGGGGTTGGGGGTATAGCTCTGGAAACTTGTTTCTTACAGCCAGATTCAAAGTTTCCAGGAACTTTCTTTCTCCAGCGGGTGCGTCTTCGATACGAAAGACTTTTAAATAAGTTGTGCGCTGGACTGACCAGACAAAGGTGGAAAGTTCTGTCGATCGCGAATTGCGGTTTTCGGAATTGCTATAGGCGAATGTCGGTTTTAGATTAGCATTTTGAGATCCAGATTTGACCAATTCGGCTGCTGTTACGTTGGAAAGCAGGCGAAAACCGTCAGGAGTAATAATTTTTTCTCCGATTCCGGGATCGAATTCCTGTTGCAACCAAGTGCAGACGGCTGCTGTATCGGGTGTCGGGACTTCTAAATAAAGAATTTCTTGCATTTTAATGTCTCAATTCTCAATAAATTCATAAAGATGGGGGAGTTGACAAGGGAGCAAAGTAGGCTATACTCCCAAATACTTATTTAGTTTTAAATAAGTTTACATTGTTCTCAGATTTTTAGCTAATTGGCTGGAAACCCCGCAGTGGCTGAATATCTACTTTCTTCGGTATGCAATTTCATGAATTATCCCATTCCTACGAATCCTCAAGAAATGATTGCTTTGCGACAGCAGCCGCTGAATGAAGAATTGGTGGCATCTGCGATCGTGGGTGTGGTTCAGATTGCCCGATCGCGATCGCAGTCTTTGGATGAGTTAAAGGCTGAGGTACTGGCGGACGACAATCTGCTCGATTTGACTCAAAGGCGCTGGCTGAGTGAGATTGTGGCTCAAGCTTGGGAAAATTTGCCCTAAATTGTCAAAATCAGAAGCATTCGCCAGTGCGATCGAGCCGGGGACAATAAGCTGATGACAGCTACATTGTCCGGTAGAATTGGCGATCGTGCAAAAATTATAGACTTATGGCATAAATCTTTGATTGGGGAAACCGCAGATAAACGCAGATAAACGCAGATGACTTTCAAGATAGTTTGAGTTTCACAGGTTAGCTGCGTTTATTAAGTATTTTAATATGCCAATAATTTGACTGATATTATCAATAAAATAATCATTTAAATCCACTTCCATAATTTGATTGCTAAGTCGTAAAAATTTCCAGTTTGTTCCGGTTGTGACCACTCCATATATTTCGGAAATATTATTGTTTCGTCTTTCATTAAAAATTTGAGCTGCAATCATTTCTGCCATACATTGTGGCAATCCAGCTTGGATATCATCATTTTTAGCTTCTACTAAGGCGACAACCGGGGCTTTAATTAAAAGTTGTTCTGGAGAACGACTAATTAGAAAATCACAAAAACCAGTCAATCCTTTTTCTAAATCTACATTAAACTCTTTTCCTGAAAACAAGCTAATTTGATACTTAAACTGCTTTCTCAGTTCTACTAAAATAGGTGTAACAATTAATTCTGAGCGAGCTTTTTCGGTATTAATTGCTAAAGCTAAAGAGATATTTTCTTGCAGGGTTTGACTGAGAAGGTCGCTATACTCGGATTTGGGTAAATTGGCAAAAATACCAACTTTGTCAGCAATGGTGATGCCAAAGTTGGTTTCAATCATTTCTAGGTTGATGAATTGACTGTATGACATTCTTTTAAAAGTGCGATCGGGAACTAAATCTAAATAAAAGTCGGCGGTTGAAACCGCATCTACACAAACGATGTCCGCCTCCGCGGACTAAGAAATAAAGGGATATTAAAGTTTATAAGGCTTAGCCACTAACGCAATTCAACTTCTCGCTTAACTTCTGCTAAAACCCGATCGCCCCGCGTCAACCGATATTCAGCGCGCCACACTCCGGGAGTCAGGGGAGAATTTGTGCTGTTTCTTTTGCCGACATAACGCAACCAAGTGCGGCTGGGGGCTGGAATTTCCTTGCTGTCGTTGACGATAGTTTTGCCATCGGGTGCAAATATTTTGTATTGTTCGCGATCGCCCTTGAGGACTCCGTAACTCTGCACCCAAAACAATAAAACCGGACTGTTGACAGGTAGTTGAGTTTCCGAAAATTGTCCCGCCCAGACAGTATTCTCATCCGGCGGCTTGGGGGCAAAACCGGCGCGAATTAAACCGGTAGAAACATAGTCGATCGGCTTGTCCCAAATTGGATTGCGGGCAATGTTGCAGCCTAACTTCGCGTCTGGCCCCACAAACGGATCTACGGGCTTGCCTTGATAGCGAAAAGTGATGTGTACGTGGGGGAAAGAGGCTAAGCCAGAGTTGCCCACCATGCCCAAAACAGTGCCTTTTTGTACCTGCATTCCCGGTTTGACAACAAGGCTGTTTTGGCGGAGGTGGCAATATTGGGCTTCCCAGCCGTTGCCGTGATCGATTACCATACCGTTGCCGCATTCTGTACCTGCGACGTTGGTTTTGTCTGTCTGGTTTTGCAAACGCCGATCGACTACACCATCTCGCACTCGCAAAACTTTCCCCGCAGCGGAGGCGACAACGGGGACTCCTTTAGCCATTGCTTTGGCGTCGGGAATGGCAAAATCTATGCCGTCGTGCCCGTCGTAGGTTTGGCGCCCGCAGCCGAATTCAACGGCGCCAGGGCTTGGATCGCGATCGAAATAGTGCATGACAAAACAGTCTTTTCCTAGGGTACAGGCGATCGGCTGACCGAATTTCGGGCTGTTGGGCTGTTGGGCGACTGCTGAGGAGACGAGGCGTTGGGCGATCGAGTTGGCTTGGGCGATCGGCGCATTAACTCCCGTGTTATTACCACAGCTAGAAATAGTTGTCAACCCCACGGTCAACAAAATTGTAGAAATCTGTTTTTTTGATAGTAAAATCATTCGCCGGTGGGATGTAAAGCTGAGGTGGGTAGTGAAAAATCAATTAATCATTCAAAATACAGTTGCTCAGGAATTTAGACGATCGATCGGGTGTTTTTGTTTCCTAGATTTGTGGCAATACGAATTATGAACAATATTGCTTAGAGGATTTCATCTGTAGGGAAACGGCAGGGCTATTTCCGGCGGGGAGTTATGCAAATAACCGATAATTTCTATGGAATTAATAATTGTAATTGCTACGGTGCGTCAATCGATTTTAGATTTTAGATTTTAGATTAATTCCACGGATAAATCCGGGGGAAGAGAGGATTTTTGATTTTCGATTTGGGATTGATTCCACGGATAAATCCGGGGGCTTATATAGCCTTTCTCAAAAAGATGAGGTATGACTGGCAGCCCACACAACCCTTCGACTAAGAGGGCTGAAGCCCAACAACGTACCTCATCTTTCTGACAACCGCTATACCACCTTTGAAATTCTTGGTCAGGGGGAAATTATTGAGTAAGTGGTTGCCAAATTCAGCCCTGATGTACGCTACATAACCACAATTTGCTTTTGGGTAAAACACATGGCAATTCCTTTTTCGTAGTAAGCCGCCTCGTTAATAAAAATTGGATAAACAATTGATTTACCTTCATACAAGACCGACTCGCCCTCAAAGGTCAAAAACATCGGATCGCCCGGATTCAATGCTTCATAATCTCTCGATTGTAGCTGAGGATGAATCATTGCCTGAATTTCTCCAGAGTTGTTTCTCGGATAGTCGATCGCCCGAATGCTTTGATAAATAGTCAGGGAATTATTGACAACGGGCATTGTGCCTAGATTGTAGGCTTCTGTGCAATCTAATATTGTCCCGATAACTTGCTCGGTTTGCTGAAACCAAGACGCATCTAAAACACCTTGCGCGACTGCGCCAACTTCCAGCGTACCGCCTAACTCAGAAATCGATCGCAACAAAGGACTATCTTGATGATTGCTTGGCGAAGCCAGTAACTTGAGGTGCGGATAGATAGAGGTTAAATAAGCTGCTAGTTGCAGGTTAAAGGGATGCTGGCTGGCGAGAATAAATGTTAGCCCCATGTTCGATGTGGTGCTGTGCAAATCGATGATTAAGCTTTGTTGCTCGGTGTTTTTTGAGCTAAAAATGTGGTATATCTCTTTCGCCCGCTGGGCTTCGTAGCTGGAGAGGTGGGGATTTTCTAAATCTTGCTGGCGAAAGCAGCGGTTGAGGTCGATATCGATGTAGCGTCTCCCAATTTCGCAGGCTTTGGGGTTGGCTAGCAGGGCGATTGTTTCAAAAGTCGATCGCCCAATTAACTCTGGCGCGCGATCGAACTTCTTCACAAGGTATACTCCTGTGAGTTCGTTTCCGTGGGTTCCTCCCACTATGGCAACACGTTTAATTTGATTCATAAACAAACAAGTTTCTATGCCAAGCCTACCATCATTTCAGTTCTCTTGGTAACACAGACCTCAGAAACCGGGTTTCTTTCCGTATTTATCATCACCTAACCAAAGATTAATAAAAACCCGGTTTCTCGCTCCCTGCGTAAACAACTGATATATGTCATTGCGACGAACGAAGCAATCTTAGTCTTGGCGATTGCTTCGTGCCTCGTAATGACAATTGCGGACGTTTATTTATAATAGAAACCCGGTTGCTCATCTCAATTTGCCAATTTTTCCGGATCTTCCAAATTCCTGCCTGAATAGAAACAAGATGGCGGGGAAACACACGCGGAGACTCAGGATATGACGCGCGATGAAGCACTACGACGAATTAATCTAGCTACTGATAAAAAAATTACAAAACTTGATTTGTCGGGATTAGAGTTGCAGGAATTGCCACCGGAGATTGGCAAATGTACGCAGCTTGAAAGTTTAGATTTAAGCGGTATTGGCTTAACAGAAATCCCAGAAATTCTCTGCCAACTCTCTCATCTGTCAGTGCTTGACTTAAGTTACAATCAGATTGCAGCTATCCCAGATTTTATCGCCCAACTATCCAATCTGACAGACCTTGACCTCTATAATAATCGGATTGCTGTCATCCCAGAAGCACTCGGAAAACTGTCAAAGCTGAAACTGCTCGATCTCAGTTACAATCAGATTACCGAAATCCCAGACTCTCTCGCCCAATTGTCGAATCTGACAGACCTCGACCTGTATAATAATCAGATTACCGAAATCCCCGACTCTCTCGCCCAATTGTCGAATTTGACAAAGCTTTACCTCACGCACAATCAGATTGCAGCCATCCCAGGGGCGCTAGGAAAATTAGCGAATTTGACACAGCTCAATCTCAGTAAAAATCAGATTGCAGTAATCCCAGAGGATCTAGCCCAATTGTCGCATTTGACAGAGCTTTACCTCCGATACAATCAGATTACAGCAATTCCAGAGGATCTCGCCCAACTCTCGAATCTGTCACAGCTTTACCTCAGCAGCAATCAGATTACAGAAATTCCTGAGAATCTCGCCCAAATGCCGAATCTGAGACAGCTTTACCTGAATGATAATCAGATTACAGCAATCCCAAGGGCGATCGACAGCATGGAGAATCTAGAAAAACTCGATTTGCGGGGAAATCCGATTCTAGGGGAAATTTGATATGATGGTTGGAGCGATCGCCATCGCGCAGAAATCGATCGCATTATAGTTTCCCATCAAACCGAATAGTAGAATAGTAGATAGCTAAAAGAGGGATTTTAGATATGGGACTGAATGAGTATTTTGATTTCTTAGCAGCGGATGATATTCGCATTAAAGGACATCGCATCGGGATTGAGACGGTGCTGTATGAGTATTTGTATCGGGAACGCACCGCCGAAGAAATTCAGCAACTCTATCCATCTCTAACTTTAGCAGAAGTTTACACAACTATTTTGTATTATTTGCTTAACAAGGAATCAGTAAGTCGATATATACAAGATTGGTTGGAATGGTCACATCAGCAGCGAAAAATGCAAGCAGCAAATCCCCATCCGGCTGCGGAAAGATTGCGAAAATTGAAGGCTGAACGGGAAAGACAAACTGCGATTCAGGGTGCTTGAGAGAAATGGCGCTTAAATATTTGATGGATGAGAATGTTACGCCAATTTATGCGACACAACTTCGCCGGAAACGCCCCGATCTAGTAGTTTGGGCAGTGGGCGACATTGGTACGCCTCCGAAAAGTACGCTCGATCCGGATATTTTGATTTGGTGTGAAGATAATCGTTTTATTTTAGTGACGAACAACCGCAAGTCAATGCCAGTTCATCTGGCAGATAATATGGCTGAAGGCAGACATATTCCAGGGATTTTCATTCTCAACTCAGATTTAAGTATTGGGCAAAATATTGAGGAATTAATTTTGATTGCTGATGGTTCATTCGATGATGAATACCAAGATCGGATTGTCCATCTCCCGCTAACATAAACCGAGTGGCCAGAAACCGGGTTTTTGCGAGAATTGTTGGTGACAGCGCAGAAACCCAAAAAAACCCGGTTTCTTAGATTGTCGCGGGGGCCAGAAACCGGGTTTTTGCGAGAATTATTGGTGACAGCCCTAGATATGGGAAAAAACCCGGTTTCTTAGATTGTCGCGGGTGGCCAGAAACCGGGTTTTTACGAAAATTGTTGGTGACAGCGCAGAAACTCAAAAAAACCCGGTTTCTTAGATGGTCGCGGGTGGCCAGAAACCGGGTTTTTACGGAAATTGTTGGTGATAGCGCAGAAACTCAAAAAAACCCGGTTTCTTAGATGGTCGCGGGTGGCCAGAAACCGGGTTTTTACGAGAATTGTTGGTGATAGCCCAGAAAACCATAAAAACCCGGTTTCTTAGATGACGATGCGCGATTCTTTCCCCACCAACCAAAAAATCCTGTCACAATCAAATGAAGACTACGGGGAGACAAAAGATATGACGCGAGAAGAGTTGTTGCAGTTAATCGACAAAGCGGCTGATGAGGGCCAGACAGAATTGGATTTGGCGGGGTTGGGGTTGGAGGAGTTGCCGCCGGAGATTGGCAAGTGCACGCAGCTTGAGTCGTTGGTGTTGGGGAAGTTCGATGAGGAGAAACGAAAATGGGTTGGGAATAAGTTAACTGAGTTTCCTGATGTTGTTCTTCAATTAACCAACTTAAAAATACTTTTGATTCCTAAAAATCAGATTACCTCCATCCCCGATGCGATTTGGCAACTGTCTAATCTGACACGGTTAAACCTCAGTGACAATCAGATTACCGTCATCCCAGAGGCGATCGGGCAACTGTCGAATCTGACAGACTTTTTTTTATGGAGAAATCAAATTACGGTCATCCCAGAGGCGATTTTGCAACTGTCGAATCTGACAAAGCTTCTCCTCAGTCAGAATCAGATTACCTCCATCCCCGATGCGATTGGGCAACTATCCAATCTGACAAATATTCACCTCTTTTACAATCAGATTACCTCCATCCCCGATGCGATTGGGCAACTGTCCAATCTGACACACCTTTACCTCTATAACAATCAGATTACAGTAATCCCAGAAATGATCGCTCAATTATCCAATCTGACAGAGCTTTACCTCTGGAACAATCAGATTACAGTAATCCCAGAAGCGATCGCCCAACTTTTCAATCTGACAGAACTTTCCCTCAGTAACAATCAAATTGAAAAGATTCCCGAATGCTTAGAAACACTCCCAAAACTTGAAAAACTCGACCTCCGCAACAATCCCCTGCCCATTTCTCCAGAAGTTCTAGGCGACACAGAAAACCCCGGTACTCCAGCCGCCATTTTCAACTACCTGCGCCAACTCCGCAGCGGCGAAGTCCTCCCCCTCAACGAAGCCAAAGTCCTCCTCGTCGGCCAAGGTAGCGTCGGCAAAACCTCCCTCATCAACCGCCTCACCCACAACCAATACAACCCCAACCAGCCCCAAACCGACGGACTAAACATCACAAACTGGCAAATTACAGTCAACACCAAACCAGTCAAACTCAAAGTCTGGGACTTCGGCGGACAAGAAATCTACCACGCCACCCACCAATTTTTCCTCACCAAACGCAGCCTCTACCTCCTCGTCTCCAACTGCCGCACCAGCGAAGACGAAAACCGCCTCGAATACTGGCTGAAACTGATCGAAAGCTTCGGCGACGCCTCCCCCGTCATCCTCGTCGGCAACAAATGCGACGAACAACCCCTGGATCTCAACCGCAAAGCCTTGCGCGATAAATATCCCAACATCAAAGCGATTATCGAAACTTCCTGCCAAAGCGGCACCGGCATCGACGAACTCCGCAGCGCCATCCACACCGAAATCTCCCAACTCAAAGAAGTCTACGACCTTTTGCCGCTAAGCTGGTTCCAAGTCAAGCAGCGCCTGGAAAACCTCGACAAAGACTTCATCAGCATCAGCGAATACGCCACCATCTGCGCCACCGAAAACATCCTCGCAGAAACCGACCAAACCCAACTCATCGGACTGCTGCACAACCTGGGCATTGTCCTCAACTTCCGCGAACACCCCATCCTGCAATCCACCAACATCCTCAATCCCCACTGGGTGACTGAAGGCATCTATGCCCTTCTCAGCGACGACGCACTCAAAGTCAAAACCAAAGGCATTCTCACCTACGCCGATCTCAGCCGCATCCTCGACTCAACTAAATATCCCAGCCACCGTTACAACTGTCTCACCGAGTTGATGGGCGAATTTCAACTCTGTTTCCCCCTCAGCCATTGCACCCCACGGACTTTCCTCATCCCCGGCATTTTGCCGAAAGAAGAACCGGAAAACACCAAACTCGAAGGCGAAACCCTGGAATTTCAATATCACTACCGCATTCTCCCCGACAGCATCCTCTCGCGTTTCATCGTCCTCATGCACGAGAAAATCCACAACTGCACCCACTGGCGCACGGGGGTAATGCTGGAGTACACCGAAGGCGCTGAAGTGTACAATATCGCCCGAATTAAGTCTGACCCGGAAGATGAGAAAATCTCGATCGCGGTTAGCGGGCGGGAATCGACGCGCCGTTCTTTTCTGAGTATGATTCGCGATACGTTTACCAAAATCCACAATTCTTTTGCGAATCTGGAAATCAGTCAATGGGTGCCGGTTCCGGGTTATCCCGATGCCGATCCGCTGGATTACGAGGAGTTGCTAGGATTGGAGGAGATGGGAGAGAATACGGTGCGTGTCGGGAAACTTAAACTTAAACTGGATTTGCGGCCTTTGTTGGATGGGTATGAGTCGATCGAACTTCGGCGCATCAGGCAAAGGGGCGATGACAAATATGGAAGAGAATATGATGACCTTGTAGATATCGCTAAACTAGCAGTTAGTAGACCAATTATTAATAAAGCAGAAGCTAAAGTTATGACTCAAAATTCTCCTCAAAGCAACGACTTTTCCGGCGCACACATCGGCAGCATGGCGCTTGCGAATGAAGTGAAAGACAACGCCCAACAAACAGCCTCTGGTGGCATTGAAATCAATAACGCGAATACGGCGGAAATTATCAAACTAATTTCATCGATGCGTGAAACCGCGACGCAGTTTCCTGAAGACATTCGCGATGGGATAATTATTGATATTGAAGATGTCGAAACTGAAATTAAGAAACCGGAAAATCAATGGAGTAAAGCTAGATTAAAGAAGAGCTTGACTGCGATGATTGCGGCGGGTACTGCGATCGCGATTCCGATCGCAGGGATGACTGATTTTGCTAGTAGTGCGATCGATTTAGGTCAAAAAGTGGGTATTGAAATCCAGCTACCGTCAGCACGGTAAATATGGCCCAGAAACCGGGTTTTTTACGAAATACTTCGTTCCAACCCACAAATTCGCTGAAAACCCGGTTTCTTTATTCAGAGTGCATCATTCCTATTGTATTTAGCGGTTAAGAGGTATGATAGTAATAAGTAAGTTATTTATCAATTGATTATGTCGGCCAAAGATGTTTTTGATGAAGTTGTCAAAACAGCTTTGCAAAAAGAAGGCTGGCATATTACCCACGATCCGTTTCCGATTAGTGTGGGCGGTGTCGATATGTCGATCGATCTGGGAGCAGAAAGGCTGATTGCAGCAGAAAGGCAAGGCGAAAAAATTGCCGTTGAAGTTAAAAGCTTTTTGACAAAATCGTCGGCAATCTCCGAATTCCACAGAGCTTTGGGGCAGTTCATTAATTACCGAGCTGCACTGAAAGAAAAAGAACCGGATCGCATTTTGTACTTGGCTGTGCCATTAATAACTTACGAAGAATTCTTTCAACTAGATTTTCCGAAAGCAAGAGTGGAGGAAAATCAGCTAAAAATGATAGTTTATGATACAGCAATTGAGGTAATTGTTAAATGGAAAAACTAATCAAATATCGGCAAATTGTACAGCAAATGTTAATGGAGTACGGCAACCGCAAACCTGCCCACGGAGATATTGAAGTCGAGACAATTCTTGATACAGAACGAGATCATTACCAAATCTTCTATGTGGGCTGGGACAAACAGACTAGAGTGCATCACTGTAGCATTCACATTGATATCAAGGGCGGGAAAATTTGGCTGCAATGGAATGCGACTGAAGATGATATTGCTGAAGATTTAGTCATAGCCGGAGTTCCCAAGGAGGACATTGTGTGGGGATTTCAGCCGCCGTTTATGCGAAAGTTTACTGGTTATGCAGTAGAATAGATCGCGAATGATGAAATATGCTTGCTACTTGTTGCTATTAATCTGTTTTTTCTGCGTCGCGCTTCCGGCTGAGGCTTCTGTCTGTCGCAACTATCAAGGGCGCGAGATTTGCATTGTCGATATCAAGCGCAGTGCGAAAAACTACTGGGAATACAGGGTAATTCTGAGTGTTGATGGAGTCAAGCAGCCTCTGGAAGTCTACAATTGCCGCAGCCACAGTACAGTTAAGCAAGATGGCACGGTTTTGGCGTTTGGACAAAACAATCCTGGTGAATTTGTCTGCCGTTTTTTCAATAGGAAATAGAAAACTTTTTCAATCAACTCTTGTTGTTGTAATCAGATGTCTTATATTATAATGAGTGTCTGTCTGTTTTGCTCTTCATTCTTCTTTTATCTGTTTTATGTGCGGTACTGGAAATGGCGGGATTGTATCGAGGCTGCTAATTCTAGCTGTATCACGCCAGATGGCGATATTCTGATTGGCGGTGGTGCTTTTTGGATAGTTCCAGCAGTTGTATTTTTCGTGCCTTTTGCTGTAATTCTCTGTTTGAATTTCTGGAGGAAATGTAGAGTTACAGAAGGCGATGAGGATAATCAGAAATGAATCTTTAAGACTCAATATTGTTAGGGTTTTTCGCATTTAAATTGTGGATTTGGGACGGGCTAGAAGCCCATCCCACAAGAGGTTTTTGATTTTTTATACACAATTTGAATTGTATATTTGGGACGGGCTAGAAGCCCATCCCACAAGAGTTGGAGAAGCCCATCCCACAAGAGTTGGAGACGGCGGTTGAAACCGCGTCTGCACAAACGAAACCCGAGCTCAGAGGGGTTGGAGGCGAGGGTTAGAATTTCCCGTCAACTGCTGACACGCAGCGTTCGCAAATTACCGGATGCTCGATCGACTCTCCGACATGAGTAGAATAGTTCCAGCATCGATCGCACTTTTGGCCGTCTGCTTTAACTACACCAATCGCCAACTCTGGAGATTGGTAACTGTACGGCAATTCCTGCATCACTGCATTCGATTCTATCAGTTCCACTTCCGAAGTAATGAACAAGTAGCGCAGTTCGTCTACACCGTTGCTACCACTTGCAGAATGGTGGTGTACAGCTATTTCCGCAGGAATTTCTGCTTGGGGCGCGATCGCACTTAATTCTGCTGTCGGGATTTCGGGTGTTTCTGCAAACACTTGTTCGACTGGGGCTGTTTGTGCGATCGCCTGTACTGGTACAAGGGCTGTCTCTACTGGAAGTGAAAGCACAATCTCCTGTGTTTCTACCAGTACCAGCGCCGTTGACTTTCCAAGCACATCTGCTGTCAGCGAATCAATTGTTTGTGCCATTTCTTGGCGGCTTTCTGCAAACAGCAAGTGACGGAAAGCAAACCAGATTGTAAACAAGATACCGATGACTTCAAACAAGTCACCCAGCAGCGGAATCTGATTCATTGTATCCAAAACCGCCAGGGTGACTCTACCCGTTATCACCACAGAAGCTAACAGCCCAAGTGTTACCAGCAATGTTTGGTATTCTGTGAAAAAGTTGCCGGCATAGTTAGGCAAATCCGCCACAAACTGGGCGCTTTTATCTAACATTTCCTGCAAATCTAAAGCAGATGCTTCTGGGGCAGAATATTCTACAATCTCAGAAGCTGCATCGCCCTTGGCGACAGTTTCTTCCTCAACATGAACTGTCTTTTCTGTCAAGACTTTGGCAACACTTGCTGCTTGTGATTCTTGTTTGTCTTGTACTGCTTTGGCTTTCTCCTCTGCTGCTAGTTGGATGGCTGCATTTTGCGATCGCACGTAATCCATCAATCCTTCGCTGCTGGGATTCAAAGCTTGCAATTGCGCTCTTTTGGCGACATCGGGAACGTACAATAAAACCTTAGCTTCCAAAGAAGAACCGATCGCCTTTTCAGTCCTCGCCTGTTCCAAAACCTTGTTAACTTCGCCGCGTATTTGTCGCAAATACTGCCAGCGAGTCGCCAATTCTGGATTGTGCCATTTAGCATCTAGTTGCACCCAACCAGCCTCAAATACTGACTTGTACGGTGTTTGATAAGGAATGTACTGCCAAATATCCTCAGCCATGTGACACAACACAGGTGCGATCGCCCGTGCTAAATTTTCGACTGCGATCGCAATTACCGTCTGACAACTGCGGCGGCGGCGCGCATCTGTCGAACTGATGTAAAGTCGATCTTTGGCAACATCCAAGTAGAAATTAGACAAATCCACGGTACAGAAATTCTGAACTGTTTGGAAGAATCGGGAAAATTGGAAACTTTCAAAAGCTTCTTGAACTTCCGCAAAAACTTCGCCCATTCTGTGCAACATATAGCGATCGAGTTCCGGCAAATCCTCGAAAGCAACGGCATCTTTTGCCGGATCGAAGTCGTGCAAATTCCCCAGCAAAAACTTCGCTGTATTCCGAATCTTGCGGTAAACATCCGATTGCTGTTTGAGAATGTTTTTGCCCAAAGGCACGTCGGCGGAGTAGTCTACCGAAGACACCCACAATCGCAAAACATCGGCGCCATATTCCTTAATTACTAACGCCGGATCGACGACATTGCCTTCAGATTTGCTCATCTTACGGCCTTTTTCATCGAGTACAAAACCGTGAGTCAAAACTGTTTTGTAGGGAGCGACGCCGTTAGTTGCTACACTGGTAAGTAAGCTCGATTGAAACCAGCCGCGGTGTTGGTCTGAACCTTCCAAATAGATATCAGCAGGATAGTTTAATTCCGATCGCCCTTTCGCCACAGCCGCCCAGGAAGAACCCGAGTCAAACCACACATCCATCGTGTCTGTGCCCTTGCGGTAAGTGCGGCCGTCATTGCGGTATGATTCCGGTAGCAATTCGGCGATCGACATTTCCCACCAAGCATCGGAACCGATCTCGGCAAAAATAGCTTGCACGTGCGAGATCGTCTCTTCATTTAACAGAGGTTCGTTGGTTTCTTCGTCGTAAAACACCGGAATCGGCACGCCCCAAGTCCGCTGGCGAGAAATACACCAATCCGATCGATCGCTAACCATAGCCGTGATCCGATTTTCCCCTTGGGCGGGAATCCAATTCACACCGGAAATTGCCTTTAACGCTTCATCGCGGAACCCTTCAACGGATGCAAACCACTGTTCAGTCGCCCGAAAAATCGTCGGTTTTTTAGTCCGCCAATCGTAAGGATAGGAGTGAGGATAAGCTTCCTCTTTAATCAAACAATTTACTTCCGCAAGGGCATCAATGACTGCGGCATTGCCGTTTCCGAGGACATTTAAACCTGCAAACTGTCCAGCTTCGGCGGTGAAATTTCCGTTCTCATCGACGGGCGTTAAAACTGGCAAACCGCAGCGTTTTCCGACGATAAAGTCTTCTTGTCCGTGGCCGGGTGCAGTGTGCACCAATCCGGTTCCTGAGTCAGCGGTAATGTAGTCGCCACCGGCAACGATCGGGCTTTCGCGATCGAACAACGGGTGTTTGTAGGTGGAACCTTCTAAATCTTTACCTGGGAAGGTAGCCAGGATTTTTAATTCAGTATTCAAAGTTGCCGACAGTCGATCGACCGCATCGACAGCAACTAACATAAATTGTTGTGCAATGTGGGAATTTGCCGGCGGTTCCACCACTGCATACATCAGTTCGGGATTAACTGCGATCGCCAAGTTAGCCGGAATCGTCCAGGGGGTAGTCGTCCAAATCGCCGCCCAGAGGCTCGGCATATAGCGCTTGAGCTTCGTTTGCAGGGATTTTGACAATTTTCTCACGTGAAAGCCGACGTAGATGCTGCGCGAGACGTGGCCTTCGGGATATTCTAATTCAGCTTCAGCGAGGGCTGTTTTCGAGCTCGGACTCCAGTGCACGGGTTTGAAGCCGCGGAAGATGTAGCCTTTGAGCACCATTTGACCGAAAACGCCGATTTGAGCCGCTTCGTATTCGGGTTTCAGGGTTAAATACGGGTGTTCCCAGTCGCCCCAAACGCCGTAGCGCTGAAAGGATGTGCGCTGCTGCGCCATTGTTTCCTGGGCGAAGGCGGAGGCTTTGCGGCGGAGATCGATCGGAGTAAGATTTAGCCGATCGTCCGATTTCATGTTTTGCAATACCTTAAGTTCGATCGGCAATCCGTGACAATCCCAACCGGGTACGTAGCGGACTTTTTTACCGCGCAGCATTTGGTAGCGGTTGATAAAATCCTTAAGAATTTTGTTGAGGGCGTGGCCGATGTGGAGTTGTCCGTTAGCGTAGGGCGGGCCGTCGTGGAGGACGAACAAATCCCCTGGGTTATTGTGCGAAAGGCGATCGTAGATAGCTTGATCTGCCCAAAATTGTTGCAATTCTGGTTCGCGTTTGGTGGCGTTGGCGCGCATATCAAACTTGGTTTTGGGCAAATTTACGGTGTCTTTGTAGGATTTTGCTTCCATTGTTCAGAAACGTTTTTTGTACTTAGTTGTTAGTAGTTAGCGGTTAACTGAGAGTTGATATCAAGTCCGATTAAATAATCATAATTAAGTTTGTAGTGAGGACTTCAGTCCTGTTTCGTCCTTGAAGGGCACACAACCAGATATTCTAGTATAAGCGATCGATCGCACATTCGCTCAAAGCAAATCCGTAAGGTACTCTCTCTTCTCTAACTCTGCGCCCTCTGCGCCCTCTGTGGTTAAAAAATCATTCATAAATCCAGGTTACGCTACTGGGTCAGCCAACTGAACATTTGACCAACAGTCAGATTCAGGGATTCAGCGAAAGCGGAGACGGGGATGCGATCGCGCCCCGTTGTTCAAACAGTGTTATGGTGCGATCGGCGATCGACCGCACATTCGCTCAAACCAAATCCGTAACATACCCTCTCCTCTCTAACTCTGCGCCCTCTGCGGCCTCTGTGGTAAAAAAAATCATTCATAAATCCAGATTACGCTACGGGGTCAGCCAACCGAGCATTTGACCAACAGTCCAGTCCCATAGGATTCTCGCGACTTAAAAACCAATACGCTTGGGTGAGAATTGCCATAGCGAGGAACGAAGCAATCGCAGTATCTATTCTTGACAGTTTTATCTCGATTATTTTAGCAATTTGTCAGGTATGTTAGCTAGCGGAGCGATCGTTTTTTTAACCGCAGATATCAGCGGATGAACACAGATGAACGCAGATGGAATTTCATCTGCGTTTATCTGCGTTTATCTGCGGTTAAAATTAGGTTTTCTTCTTCAACCCAAACCCAAATCAGTTACAGCGCCGACACTGCTAGAAGAAACCAACTTAGCGTATTTAGCCAAAACACCCTTAGTATACCGGGGTTTAGGAGCTTGCCAAAGAGCGCGCCGCCGCTCTAATTCTGCATCATCAACATTGAGCTGTAACAAGCGATTGTTAGCATCAATCGTAATTGAATCGCCCTCATTTACCAGAGCAATTGTGCCGCCAACTTGCGCCTCGGGTGCAACGTGACCGACAACCATGCCGTAGGTTCCGCCGGAAAAGCGACCGTCAGTAATTAACCCCACAGAATCGCCTAAACCTGCACCAATAATTGCCGAAGTTGGTGCTAGCATTTCGCGCATTCCCGGCCCGCCTTTGGGCCCTTCGTACCTGATGACAATGACATCTCCGGCTTGAATTTTGCCAGCCAAGATTGCAGCTAAACAATTTTCTTCCGATTCAAATACCCGCGCTGGGCCGGTGATTTGCGGTTTTTTAACACCTGTAATTTTAGCAACCGATCCTTCTGTTGCCAGATTTCCCCGGAGAATTGCTAAATGTCCTTGGGCGTACATCGGATTGTCAAGAGGGCGGATGACATCTTGATCGGCGCGGGGTTCGCTGGGAATATCTGCTAGGGATTCGGCAATTGTTTTACCTGTAATTGTCAGCGCATCTCCATGCAGCAAACCGCGTTCCAAAAGCATTTTCATTACTAGAGGAATGCCGCCGGCTTTGTGCAAATCGGTTGCTACGTATTTGCCGCTTGGTTTGAGGTCGCACAATACGGGTACTTTAGCTCTAATTGTTTCAAAATCGTCGAGGCACAACTCAACGCCGATCGCATTTGAAATGGCCAACAAATGCAGCACCGCATTCGTTGAACCGCCGATCGCCATAATTACCGCGATCGCATTTTCAAAGGCCGCTCGTGTTAAAATTTGGCTGGGTAACAACTGTTTGCGAATTGCTTCGACCAAAACTCTTGCAGATTCCGCAGCGCTGTCGGCTTTTTCAGCATCCTCAGCAGCCATTGTCGAAGAATAGGGCAAACTCATCCCCATAGCTTCAAAAGCGCTGGACATCGTATTTGCCGTGTACATTCCGCCGCAAGCACCAGCGCCGGGACAAGCTTTTTGTTCCACTGCGTTGAGCTCTGTTTCGTCAATTTTGCCGGCGCTGAATTGACCGACTGCTTCAAAAACGCTGACGACAGTTAAATCGCGTCCGTTGTGGTGTCCCGGTTTGATCGTGCCACCGTAGACAAAAATAGCAGGAATGTTCATGCGGGCGATCGCAATCATCGCCCCCGGCATATTTTTATCGCAACCGCCCACAGCCAGCAACCCATCCATACTCTGGCCATTGCAAACCGTTTCAATCGAATCTGCAATCACATCTCTCGACACCAGAGAATATTTCATCCCTTCGGTTCCCATCGAGATTCCGTCGCTGATAGTAATCGTACCGAACATCTGTGGCATGGCGCCGGCTTCTTTTGCACCCGCCTGGGCCCGCAAGGCGAGGTCGTTCAATCCCATATTGCAGGGCGTAATCGTGCTGTAGCCGTTGGCAATGCCCACAATGGGCTTAGTGAAATCGCCGTCGCCAAAACCCACGGCGCGCAGCATGGCGCGGTTGGGCGAACGCTGCACGCCCCCAGTCACCGCTTGGCTTCTTAAATTCTCAGGCATTCTCAAACTTCCTTTGTCTGTTGTTTCAGTTGTCTGTTTTTCTGATATCTTGACTCTATTTTTAATTCTCTCAGAATCGCTGACCTTTAGGAGACCGTCTAGAATAGATTCGCACAGCAGTGCCAAAATTCTACAGATACTGAAGCGTACAGGGTGAATACCGTGGTTATCTGGGATGATGTGTAAAACCGATCACTCTAACGTTTGAAACAAAAATTGCGAGGCGAATGACATGGAGGCCGATCGAATTCTGAGGCAATATGCGGCCGGAGAAAGAACTTTTCGAGAGATTAACCTCGCGGGAGCCGACTTAAAAGGGGCAAACCTCAGCGAGGCTAATTTTACCCGAGCGAATTTCCAAAACGCAAACCTCAAAGGCGCTAACCTAACGGGAGCGAACTTGCGCGAGGTGAAATTGGGTGGGGTGGACATGACGGAAGCCAACCTCACCGAAGCCAATCTCATCGGTACCGATTTGACCCGCGCCAATCTCAGCGGGGCTAACCTGGTGGGAGCAAACCTCCGCGGCTCAATGGCGAGAGAAGTCAACATGACTAAGGCAAATTTGACGGAAGCAAATTTGACAGAAGCCAACTTTACCGAAGCGAATTTGTTTGCGGCTAACTTAACCGAAGCTAGTATGATTCGCACTAATTTGATGAAGGCCAATTTGAGTTGGTCAACTCTCAAAGCTGTAAACCTGACAAATGCTATCCTCAGCGATTCGCTTTTAGAAAGAGCCAATCTGACTCAGGCAATTCTCAGTGGGGCGATGCTGAGCAGGGCCAACCTGACTGGTGCAGACTTGCGTCAAGTCACGATGGTTGGAGCTAATCTCAGCGAAGCTAATCTGAGCAATGCTAATTTGAGAGTTGCCAATATGAGTTGGTCAACTCTGCGCGGTGCTAACTTGAGCGGTGCTAATTTGTACCGGGCGAAGCTGTGTTGGTCTAATTTGAGCGGGGCTGTTTTGGTGGAAGCTGTTTTGATTGATGCTAATCTCAATCGAACTAACTTCCGCGATGCAGATTTGAGGCGGGCAATTATGCCTGACGGGGCTACTAATGACTCTCAATAATCTTGAGTTGTGAGTATTGATTAATGTTATTGGTTATTGGTTATTGGTTATTAGCAGCCCCAAGCGAGTAACAAACAACAAATAACAAATAACAAATAACTAATGACTATTAACTAATGACTGTTAGCGAATTATTGATTCTGGGTGCTGCCGGACTGTTTGCCGGTATTCTAGCTGGTTTTTTGGGTATCGGCGGCGGTACGGTGCTCGTGCCGTTGTTGGTGGCTCTCAAGTATGCTCCGGTGCAAGCGGTTGCTACTAGCGGTTTGTCGATCGTAATTACGGCTCTTTCTGGCAGCATCCAGAATTGGCGCATGGGCTATCTCAACTTGAGTCAAGTCGCAGGCATCGGATTTCCCGCCGTCATCACAGCACAAATTGGTGCTTATTTGGCGGGGATATTTCCTCCTTATTTGCTGTTAGTTACTTTTGGGTTGTTGCTGTGGCTGAATATTTATTTGATTGAAGTTCGCAAGCGCCTGACTGCTAAGAAAGTGGAAGAAGAAGGGGAAGGGGAAGACACGAAAGAATCTGGCTCAATTCCCAATTCCCAATTACCCATTACCAATTCCCAATTACCCATTACCAATCACCAATTACCCAACAATTCAAGTATTCTATTTAATCCAACTTTTGCTAAAATTGCGACTGGCAGTGCTGCCGGTTTATTGGCAGGTTTGTTCGGTGTAGGCGGTGGTGTGATTATGGTTCCCTTGCAAATTTTGCTGTTAGGGGAAAGCATTAAAAAGGCAATTCAAACGAGTTTGGGCGTCATCGTGATTACGGCAATTTCGGCGACGGCGGGACACGCGGCGCGCGGGAATGTTTTGTGGGTTGTGGGGTTGATTCTTGGGTGTGGCGGTTTGTTGGGCGCGCAAATCAGCACCAGGTTTTTGCCGAGATTGTCCGATCGCACTATTAGTTTAGCCTTTCGATCGCTCTTAGCAATTTTATCAATCTATATTTTCTGGCAAGCTTGGCAAAAATTTCGTTATTAGTTATTAGTTATTAGTTATTAGTTATTTGCAAGGGTTAGATAGTCTCCGCTATCAGACTATAAAATTAGTTCGTAGTGAGGACTAAAGTCCTCATAAATCAAGGACTAAAGTCCTCACTAAAAACATTTTTTCTTATCGGTAATTGAGCGGATCTGAGATTACTTGCGATCGGTTATTGGCAGCAAAGCCACAAGACAAGGCAAATAACAAACAACCAATAACAAACAACCAATAACCAATAACCAATGACTACTGACTGAGTTTCTTGACGGCGCGAGTCAAGCGCAGCAAATAAGGCTTGACAATTTCTTGATTTTGTCGCTGCAACTCGGAAACTTGCTCCTGCAAGTGCTGAATTTCGGTTTGCAGCGTCGCTGTATCTATTGTCGGTCGATCGAGCAAATCCTGCAATTGCTTCAGAGAACCTTGGATTCGATCCAAGTCTACTTCGTTCGATCGCTCCTGCAACTCTGCTGTAATAGTTCTAACCTCAGTTAACTTCTCGTCTAGCAACAAAAATCGGACGTTGACATTTTCCCAATCATGCTCTCTGAGGGCGCTATTTTCCAGAATGCGGAGTTTTTCCTGCAAATCCGACAGGATGCTGTAGAGTTCTTGAGAATCGGCAGGAAGTGCCTGCGCTTGGCGTTCGAGTGCGGCTACCGCAGCTTGTATGTCGGCGATGGCGCCGGATTCCAAAATACCGAGTTTTTGTTTTAAGTCGGAGACGGTAGAATCAAGTTTGGTAAGTTCTCCAGGTAGTTTCTGAACTTGCTGCGATCGAGCTTCTGCGGAGGCCTGTACCTCTGCGATGGCAGAATTTGCCTTTTGTTGAATTTTTTGCTCAAAACGCTGGCGATTGGCGAGATTCAGCGAGAGTGCTGCGGTTAGCGGGGCGGCAGCGTAGAGAATTTGCCCCGACAATCCCGCAGCAATGGTACCAATCGCTGAACCGGCAATAGAGGCGTATTCTGCCAATTCTAGCCAATTCTGCTGGTTTGGGGAAATTCTCATCGTGGGGAATGATGCGTCTTCGATCTTCTGCATAGCCTTTTAGTCGTAGTCTGATAGATTGCGATACCGACATGATAAGAGCGATCGGCAAATAAATCAGGGCTATTTTTGACACTCCCCACGGCTGTCGCCGGGGGATTCTCCAAGCCGAACTTGGAAGGGATAGGCAAATATCCCCCTAGACCCTTCAAATCAACTACCAATACTAGAGGTGTTGCAGTTGGGCTTACTTTTAGTTTTTCTTTTGCTTTGGGAGTCCATCACAAGCCAGATAGGTACGCTCCTCAACCTGCCATTATTTGCCCTTTCTAAGTATTCCGGTTCTAGCCGGATATCTGAGTTGCCGGGATTTCTCCGTACTAGGATGATTCAACGCGCAGACGGTTATTCATACTCACCCAATTACATTACCATGCTTAGTCCCCAAATACAATATTTACTGGCGGTTAAAACCGCAGACCGACTAATCCCCACGTCTCAAGCCGGGGGCTTGCGTCTAGTTTTCTGGTCAAAATTTCGGGATTATCATATTTCTATCGGCAGCTCTGCTGAATAATTTTTGCTTTCAACACGGCCAGTCTCAGGTAAAATTCAGGATATGTCGATCGCCTAAAAGTTAACCGACAACCGTTAACCGCCGTCTGTCAGGAGTATACAGAAAATGGGTCTCAAGATTATTGAAAGCTACGATAGCAGTTTTGTCCTGGAACCGGATGCTAAAGCCGCACTCTTCCATTCACTAACAGGTGAAAGCTTTCTCCAACAAGTAGCGATGCAATTGCAGTGCTCGCGGATTGAGTTTGCCGAGTTACTTTTTCAGCCAGTCCCTTACAGCAGCGAGACGCCCAAGGGAATGCCTGCGGAATTTGAAAAGTATCACGAATCGATCGATTTTGCGATCGTCAACGTCCCGCCTAATTTCATGTTTCAAGCCAAAATATTTAAACCCAGCCGCCTCTGTGCCATTTATCGCGTTTTCCAAAGTTAGCTAAAGGCTAGTTAATCTGTGGTTTAATCTAAAATCTAAAATCTAAAATCTAAAATCGGATGACAGAAGACATTCAGCCTCTCGCCAGCTTACAATTCATACCATACATTGACTCCGAAGGGAAACTGCCTGAATTTGTCCAGGGTAAAATCGGCGTCTATGCGATTTTCGACAACGATAAAATGCTGCAATTTGTCGGCTATTCTCGGGATACTTACCTCAGCCTCAAACAGCATTTAGTACGCCAACCCGAACATTGCTACTGGCTAAAAGTCCAAACTATCGACAAGCCCAGCCGCACTATTCTAGAAAGCATCCGAGCGAGTTGGATTGCCGAAAACGGTTCCCAGCCCCAGGGCAATGGTACCGATGCTACCAAGTGGAACGATCCCATCGATACCAAAACTGTCATGACTTCGCAAGAAGTAGCAAATTATGAAGGTATAGTCGCCGATGAACTTGCCAAAGATAAATTGTTGAAAAATGTAGCGCGCCGCGTAGAAAATGAAATTTTAGCGCTGCTCAAATCTCGCGGTGTAACTGAAGAAATCCGGTTTAATCCCAAGCTAAAAACTAGCGGCTTGCTGGATTTGAAGTAAATATGCTCTCAGGTTAATTCTCCACAATAAACCCTGTTTGTAGTGAGGAATTCAGTCCTCTCTTTAAGGACTAAAGTCCTCACTACGAACCTTTTTGTAGTGAGGAATTAACTTTTTATCTAAGGACTAAAGTCCTCACTACGAACCTTTTTGTAGTGAGGAATTAACTTTTTTATCTAAGGACTAAAGCCCTGACTGCGAACTTATAACATTTTAAGATTTATAGCAACCGCCACATCGGGTGCGGACACAAATAACCTAATGAATAGAGCCGATATCCGTCAAGCAGAAATGATTTGATTCCCGTACTGTCAACTGTCAACTGTCAACTGTCAACTGTCAACTGCTATAACAGATATCGGAATCTGCAAAATGAACTCTGTCCCCCCGCCGGGAGCAGAAATACAACTGATTTTACCTCCATGTTTTTCTACTATAATATCGTGACTGATTGCCAAGCCCAATCCAGTACCCCGGCCGACAGGCTTGGTAGTAAAAAATGGGTCAAATATCCGGTGGCGCACTGCCTCGCAAATCCCGCAACCGTTATCGGCAATTAAAATCATAACGGACTGAAACTTTTGAGTTGCCAAGTTTGAATTTGGATTGTACAACGCAGGTTCTGAATCTGAACTTACTGAAGTGCTGATGGTAATTTTTCGGGGATAAGGTTGAGATTCCAGCGCATCAATAGCATTGATTAGCAGATTCATAAATACCTGATTTAATAGACTGGCATAACAGGTGATTTTTGGCAGTTTACTGTAGTGTTTTCTCACTTCAATCTCACCGATATTGTTGGCTCCTTTGAGGCGGTGTTGCAAAATAACTAAAGTATTGTCAATGCCTTCATGAATATCCACTGGCTTGCACTTTTCTTGGCCCAGGCGGGAGAAGTTGCGAAAAGACAGCACAATCTCGCTAATTCGAGAAGTACCTTCTTTCATCGAACTTAGCAGTTTTGGATAATCATCTGCAATGAATTCGGGTTGAATTTTTTCCAATTCGCCGACAATTTCTGCCACGGGATGCGGGTAGTAATGTCGGTATAATTTTATGAGGCGAACCAAGTCTTGTGCATAGTCAGCAGCCATAGTAATATTGCCGGAGATAAAGTTGACTGGATTGTTGATTTCGTGAGCAATCCCTGCGGCTAGTTGCCCTAAAGAAGCCATTTTTTCCTTCTGTATTAACTGAGATTGAGTCTTCTTGAGTTCAGTTAAAGTTTCTTCGAGTTGCTGCGCGTAGGATTGTGTTTGCTGCAACAACTGGCGCTGCAAGAGTTGATTTGAGACGCGCGCCAAAACTTCTTGTTCTTGAAAAGGTTTTGTGATATAATCTACACCGCCAACTTCAAAGGCTTTGACTTTATCTAACACTTCATTTAAAGCGCTGATAAAAATGACGGGAATGTCTTTGGTGGTGGCAGAAGCTTTTAAAATTTCGCAGACTTTGTAGCCGTCCATACTGGGCATCATGATGTCCAGCAAAATCAAGTCAGGAGGTGTTGATTCGATCGACCTTAGGGCTAGTTGACCGTCGGGTGCAGTGCGTGTTTTGTAGCCATGCCTCGATAGTATTTTAGCTAGAAGGTGCAAATTATTCGGAACATCATCAACAATTAAAATATTCCCTTTTAAGACGGGAGTTGCTTCGTAATTCATATCTAGTCTGGTAAAATAACCTTTGTAGGTTTGTAGTGAGGACTTTAGTCCTCAAAGTTTGATGAGGACTAAAGTCCTCACTACGAACCCGATCTAATATCATTTTTATTTGGTTGAGGGACGGATGAGAGCTAGTATTTGATTGAACTGAAACTCGTTAGCTAAGGCGGCGAGAGCGGTAGCTAATGGGTCATTTCGATCGCGAATTTGCTCTATTTGACTGAGAATCAGCTCTAAATCGCACTCAATAGTGGCTTTTTCTAAAGCTGTCAGCCAATCCGTTGGTAAAGCTGCAACGTTTTCTGGAGTCGGAGCCTCGATTTGAGTTGGCTCCGGCACACTCTCCGGTTCATCGTAAATGTAACGCACTCCGAGATGTTTGTGGAGGGTGGCAAAGATGTCTGTCTCTCGAAAGGGTTTGTGGATAAAGTCATCCCAATTATTTGATACAGTAACGGTTCGGGCTTCCTCGGCGTTGGCGGCACTCACGGCAATAATGACGGTAGTTTTACCTTTAACGGTGGCTTTAATGCGTTGCGTGGCTTCACCTCCATCCATTACGGGCATCCACATATCCATAAAAATTAAGTCCGGCTCAAAACTCGTCCACACTTCAATGGCTTCTACACCATTACAGGCTTCTTTGAGCTCAAAGTCAAAGGTTGCAAGGATTTTGAGCAGTAGTTGGCGGTTGTCCTCGCGATCGTCCACAATCAATATACGATAGCGCGGTTGGTTGGATTCTAGGGCGATCGCCCGACGCGACGGCTGTACCAGTTCAATCGCCGCCGCCTCAACTGCGCTGACGGGGATATCAAAGGCGAAGGTGGTCCCGTGTCCTACTTTACTGCGTACAGTAATGATGTCGCCCATCAGCTTGACAAAGTGTTGGCTGATGGCCAGCCCCAAACCGGTTCCCTGCTGAGATGTTTTTCCTGTTTTGGTTTGGACAAAGGCTTGAAAAAGCTGGTCTAACTCATCGGGAGTCATGCCGCAGCCTGTATCTTCTATTTCAAAATGTAATTTGTAATTGATTGGTAATTGCTGATTTTCCTGTTCAATTACCGAACTTACTCTTACTGCAATGCCTCCTTCCTTCGTAAACTTAATAGCGTTAGAAAGCAGATTAATTAAAACTTGGCGCAACTTAACTTGATCGGCGTGCAAATATTCTGGAATATTCCTAGAGTAGCTAAATATTAACTCCAATTGTTGCTCGCGCGCCTGAAGTTGGAACATCTCTTCCACCTCGTTTAGCAGTCTGCTTAATTGAAAGTCTGTTGGGTTGAGTGTAATGCGTCCTGCCTCTATTTTGGCTAAATCTAATATTTGATTGATCAGAGTTAGCAAGTGTTCTCCGCTGCGGTTGATGATGCCGATATTTTCCTGTTGTTCGCGGTTGAGGTTGGCGGATCGCTGCATCAATTGGGAGAATCCCAGAATTGAGTTAAGAGGGGTGCGTAATTCGTGGCTCATGTTGGCCAAAAAAGTGCTTTTCGCGAGGTTGGCTGCTTCTGCTGCTAAGGCGGCTTGTTGGAGCTGTACGGCTTGCTGTTGAGTGGCTTCGAGTAATTGAGCTTGTTGTAAAGCGACTTCGAGTTGAGTGCTAATTTGCAGCGCGATATTGATTTCTGCTGCGCGCCAAGTGCGGGGCCCAGAATTTTGATAGCTGGCGAGCAAACCCCAAAGTTGACTGCCGCAGAATATGGGGCAAATAATGTAGGCTCTGGCTTGAAATTGCTCTAACACTTCCACGTAACAAGGAGTAAATCCAGCAGTGTATATGTCTTCAACCATGCGGTAACAAACACCTATATCGTAGATACCGCCTTGATTTTTTTGTAGGTAGGTATCTCGTACTCCTTCACCGCAGGCTTGTAAGTTTGTCGCCGCACAGCGAAAGTCGGTGGCGAGATTGTTTGGTAAATTAAGTTCGTCCAATTGTTGTATCACAGATATCCAGCCCTCCCCCATTGACTCGGCAACAAATTCGCCACTCCAATCTGGATTAAAACGATAGATAGCGACTCGATCGCATTTGAGTGTTTCTCGCAATTCTGAGGTTGTGGTTTGGAATATGGTATCAATATCTAAGGACTGACGGATGCGATCGATCGATCGCCCGATTGCTTGTTCCCGCTGGGCGCTTTCTCGCAAAGCTGCCTCGGCTTGTTTGTAAGCGGTAATATCCAAGACAGTGCCAAACCAACGGAGCAACTGCCCTTTTTTATCAAAAACGGGTTTCCCTCTGACTTCCATGTAAGTGAGCGAGCCATCTCTGCGGATCAGGCGCAGAGCGAGTTCAAAGCTTTTTTTACTGATCGATCGCTCCTGAAGCATTGTTAGATAGGGCGATCGATCTTCGGGATGAAAACGATCGACTAATTCTGGGGTTGCTACGGGTTTTTGAGTCGGTTCGATCTCGAACATACGATAGAGTTCTTCACTCCAAGTGCTTGTTGCTTGGCCTATATCGTATTCCCAACTGCCAATCCTGGCAATTTTTTGGGCTTCCAGCAGTCGGGCTTCGGCCAACTGGCGATCGCTAATGTCCCTGGCTACCCAAACCACAGAGCGATCGGACAATGGCGAAATTTTAGCAGCAAACCAAACTTCTTGGTTGTTAATCTGCATCCTGTAATCAAAATTTATAGTTTGCTGGGTTTCTAATGCCTCTTGAACTTGAGTGAAATAAATGTCTTGGGAACTCTCACTAAAAATTTGTTCGAGGATAGAGTCGAGCTGCTCTGTCTGAGTGTAGTCTTGAAAAATTCCCCTAGTTGGTATAACTTGAATTGTTTTTTCTGGCAATTCTAAAATTAGTATAATATCTGCAATTGACTCAAATATTTTTAGAATTCTTTGAGTAGAACTGTCAAGTTTTTGTTCTATCAATTTGCGTTCGGCAACTTCCTCATGTAATAGTTCGTTAGCACGAGCTAGGTCAGCAGTACGTTCTGCAACTTTGGTGGCTAAAGTGCTATTGTAGTCAGTTAATAGTTTTTCAGATTGTTTGCGCCCTGAGATGTCACTAAAAGCATTGATGGCATAAATAATCTTGCCGCCTGCATCGAAAACTGGTGTGGCGCGCACCTCAAGCTTAATAATTTCCCCATCTCGATGAATTTCTAAATCCTCAACAAGTACCGTTTCACCCCGCAGCGCTCGGAAGGCAGGAATTTTTTCAGTTGGACAAAGCTGGTTTTGGTGGTAGATTTGATAAACTTCTGCCATTTTTTCTAAAGTCGCATCGGGAATATTTTGTACGCCGCTCAAACGCTTGGCAGTTTCGTTTAAGTAGACGACTTTACCCGAGGCATCGTGGATAGATATCCCGGCTGGTATGGCTTCTAAAAATTGCTTGAGTTGGCTCTCGCTTTGCGCTAAAGCTTCTGTTAAAGATTTTTGTTCGGAAAAAGCCTGTTGCAGTTGCTCTGCCATCAGATTGAAGGAATTGGTGAGGTCTCCGAGTTCATCGAAGCGTCTAATTTCTAAAGGTTGATGCCATTCTCCTTTTCCTAGATTTTTGGCGGCGGTATTCAAGCGCAGAATTGGCTTTATTACCCAACGGGCAGTCAACAATCCGATCGCGATCGCCAACACCAGCGTACCGACGCACAACCCCAATGTATTGCGGGTATTCGCTTCAATGCGAGCCATGAAATCCGACTCTGGTACCACCACCACAATCAACCAATCCAAGCCATAGGCATCTCCATAAGGAGCGACGCTGACAAACTGCCGAGATCCATTACTCGTCATGGTAAATTGCTGAGCTCTATCCAGCGAACTTAAGTTGGTAAAGCGGTTGGTGAGTTGCCGAGCAATGTCTCGGGTGCGGGTATCCTGGCTGTTGGTGGCTAGCAATCGCGTGGGTGGCTGTTTTTCTTGCTTGACAAAGGGTGTTTCTAGGGTGGATGTAGCAACCAGATTGCCCGATCGCTCCATAATAAAAGTCTGTCCCGATTTAGAGAAGTAGAGGCGATCGAGAAAACTGCTAATTGCCGACAGCGCATAATTTGAAGTAAAAACCCCCCGCCATTCGCCAGCATCCTTGATGGGAGACACCGCAAAAATTCCTAACGTCGGCATAGCGTTGAAAACAACAATTGGCGACCAAGTTTGTTTGTTGGAGGCTTTGGCCTGGCGAAACCAAACTGTTTCGCGGTTATCCATAGGGATGCTATAGAGCAGTTTTAGGGGATTGCCTTTGGAGTCAACCGAGTAGTATTGCATTTTACCCAAGTCGGTACTTTTCATACTGCAAAAAAAACGCGTACCGATTGAGAATTTCTCCCCTGTCTCTTTTGTGACTTGTTGCACAAATTCCTCGCTCATCAGGCGCCCGTACCCAATTTGTTCTCCTCGCTCATTGACAAAAAAGCTCGATTGCAGAGCGGGGTTGAAGATTATTTGCTGCCAAAGTTGCTGTCGCAGTTGCTGAGTGTTGTTGAGGTTCAGCATTTCTTGTTCTACTGCTAGACGGTTGGCTGCTACGGCATTCTGGGGGGCGTTGAGGTAGTTGCTGAGCCGATCGCCAATTCGCTCTCCTACTTGTTCCATTAACTGCTGTGCTAGATCCTCGACGGATTCCCGGCTGCTTTTGAAAGAAAGATAACCCACTAGCCCGACAGCGCTGACTGTTAGCAACACAAAGGGAACAATCAGAACTGTTCGCAGGCGAGGTTTGCTGAAAATTTCGGCGGCTGCTGGGTGGTTGAGGGGATAAATCGGCATGGCGCGATCGAGGAGTTGGGCTGGCGATCGAATTTTAACTTTTGCAGTCTTCTGCGAGGTTAATTTCTAGGTATGTAGTTGCGCTTAAGCGCTCTTGATTTAGGTATGTAGTTGCGCTTAAGCGCTCTTGATTTAGGTATGTAGTTGCGCTTAAGCGCTCTTGATT
>NZ_JAEQCF010000003.1:31311-64677 GCF_020738625.1 Microcoleus sp. PH2017_09_SFU_O_A | reverse complement strand
ATTTAGGTATGTAGTTGCGCTTAAGCGCTCTTGATTTAGGTATGTAGTTGCGCTTAAGCGCTCTTGATTTAGGTATGTAGTTGCGCTTAAGCGCTCTTGGTTATATGTAAGCTCAGAGCGCTCAAGCGCAACTACGTACCTGGAGGAGCGCTTAAGCGCAACTACGTACCTTTCCGGAGCGCTCAAGCGCAACTACGTACCTTTCCGGAGCGCTTAAGCGCAACTACGTACCTTTCCGGAGCGCTCAAGCGCAACTACGTACCTTCTGTTAGTGTAAGGTTTTTAACTGAGCTAAAACTGTGGCGAATCGAGCAGAATCGATCGGCTTTGCTAAGTGTTCGTCGTAACCGGCCTCGATCGCCCGATGCCGGTCTTGTTCGCTAGCATAAGCTGTCAGCGCCACAGCGGCCAAGCGCTTGATTTTGTCAGATTCGGACGATCGCACTTTGCGGATTAACGAGTAGCCATCCTCAACCGGCATCCCGATGTCGCTGACTAAAATATCCGGCGGCGACTGCTGTAAAATGTCGATCGCCTCTTGGGCTGAAGCAGCAGCCATCGCCAGAGCCCCCAACTGTTTCAGCGCCAAAACCAAAAACTCGCGGTTGTCGGGTTCGTCATCAACTACCAATACCTTTAAACCAGCCAAAATACCAGGACTCACGGCAGCTAATTGCCTTTCCTCTATCAACTGCGGCTGCTGACTCCGACGCTGTTTCAGGGGCAGCATTACTGTAAATGTCGCCCCGAGTCCCTCTCCGGGACTTTCGGCGCGTACAGTGCCGCCGTGAAGTTCCACCAAGTGCTCGACGATCGCCAATCCCAGTCCCAAACCCCCGTAAGCCTTAGTAATTGAGCCATCTGCTTGTCGGAAGCGATCGAACACGTAGGGCAGAAACTCAGCAGAAATGCCTTTGCCGGTATCGCTAACAATAATTTGTATGTAATTAGGTGATGGGGAATTAGCAACAGCTACCGCAGACAAACGCAGTTGGACTGTTCCCCCGGATGGCGTAAACTTGACGGCGTTAGTCAGCAAATTCGAGACTACCTGCTGCAACCTCTGGGCGTCGCCCCACATCAAACTGATTGCGGGGTCAAATTCCGAGGAAACAGTCACAGACTTAGCCTGAGCGGCGAAACTGACACAATTGAGGGCAACTTCGATCGTCTTTGTCATGACGAACCAGCCGGGTTTTAGAACCAGCTTGCCTTGAATAATCCGGGAAACATCGAGCAAATCTTCGACTAGCTGCGTTTGCACCCTCGACTGACGCTCGATCGCTTCCAAACCGCAAGCTAAAGAATCTGGTGTGTACGGGCGGGTGCGGAGCATTTGGGCCCAACCCAGAATTGCGTTTAAAGGCGTGCGGAGTTCGTGGGAAAGAGTGGCTAGAAACTCGTCTTTCCGGCGGTTGATGGCTTCTGCTTCTGCCCGCGCGGCTTGTTCGCGATCGAGCAACTGAGCGAGTTCTGCCTCGACTTGCTTGCGATCGCTGATGTCGGCGACGATCGACATACAGTTAATGTTACCCTTGGCGTCGCGGACTGGAGTTGCCCACAAACCGATGTCGATCGAAGTGCCGTCTTTTCTTTGGCGCTGGGTTTCCATGCCGGCGATCGCATTTCCAGCGCGAATTCCTTTCAAATTCTCCATAAATTCCTCCCGCTTGTCTGGGGGAACGCTGGGCAAAAATTTACCTACCGCCTCGGATTCTGGCCAGCCAAAAATCCTCTCAGCGGCTGGGTTCCACATTTTTACAATGCCGTCCTCGGCGCCGAAAACGGTAATTGCTAGGGGACAAGCCTGGATCAAGGCTTCCAAAGTTTGATTGATTTGCGATCGCGCCTCTTCTGCTTGTTTGCGATCGGTGATATCGACGTTCACGCCGATAGTCCGCAGGGGCAAACCGCGCTCGTCCTGAAACACCTTAGCCCTGCAAGCAATCCAGGCGACGCTGCTATCCGAGCGGCAGATGCGGAACTCGATGTTTAATTCCTCGCCGTTCGTCGCCGCAGCCAGTACCTGCTGTTCGGTGAAAGTGCGATCGTCTGGATGCACCATTGCCAGCAAATTTTGATAGCTGCTCTGGAAACCGCCGGCCGGCAGCCCGTACAAAGCCTCTAACTCCGGCGTACACGCGAGTTCGCCCGTTTGGACGTTCCATTCAAAAGTTCCGATTTTGCCTGCTTGCTGAGCGATTTGCAGCCGTTGTTGATTGTTTTTGAGTTCTGCTTCCACCCGCGAGATTTCGGTCAAGTCAATGTAGAATCCGACGATCGTCTCTGGTTCGCCCTTGTCAGGGCACAAAGTCGTCGCGCCCATCAGCACCGGCACGCGGCTGCCATCTTTGCGGATGTACTCTTTCTTAAAAGGAGTTGCGACTCCCGACGCCCGCAGTTCCCCGGCCGCCCGGGCGTCGAGGTGGAGGTATTCGGAGGGGGTCATATTGTCCCACCGCATTTGACCGGAGAGCACGTCTAAGCGAGTATAGCCCACCATGTTGAGCAGGGAGTCGTTGGCGTAGGCGATGCGGCCGGTAAAATCGCCGATCGCGACTCCGAAAATATTTGAGTCTAACAGTCGGCGGAATAAAGCTTCGCTTTGCTGGATTACCCGTTTTGCTTGGTTGCGATCGGTAATTTCGGCAACCACGCTGCTGACTCCCAACAGCGTTCCCGATTCATCGATCACGGGGTAAAAGCTGACTTGCCAATCCCGCACAACTCCCGGCTGTTGAAGGGTTTCGGCCTTAAGTTCCATGTCGAGTACGGGGGTTTGCGTAGCGAGCACTTGGCGGTAAATCGGCTCTACCAGATTGGCAAGTTCCGGTATCGCTTCTCTGACGGTGCGCCCGATGTGATCTGCGATCGTGCGGCCGTTGATCGCAGCGAGGCATTCGTTCATGCGGATGTAGCGCAAATTGGTATCGAGAAAGCACAGCCCGACTGGTGTGGTGTTGTAAACTAAGTCGAGTTCTGCTAGTTGGTTGCTAATGCGAATTTCGTTTTCTCGGATCTGGTTTTGAGCTTGTTTGCGATCGGTGATATCGACCACGAAGAACGATCCTTTGTCTGTGCATCCTTGCAAGTGTCCGGCGCCGACAAAAACTGGGAAGCGCGTGCCGTCTTTGCGGATGTATTCTTTTTCAAAAGGCTCGCAACTTCCTGATGCTGCGACTTGGGCGAGGGCTGCGCGATCGAGTTCTGCGTATTCCGGCGGCGTGATATTGCTCCAGTGGATTTTTCCTGAAATTAAGTCTTCTCTCGTATATCCAATCATGTCCAGCAAGGCGTTATTAGCTTCGGTAATTTCGCCGCCCGCCTCCCAGAAACCAATGCCGATCATGTTAGAATCTACCACGCTGCGGAAGCGCATTTCACTTTCCCGCAAAGCTAATTCTGTTTGTTTAGCTGCGGTAACATCTGCGATAATTATGCCAGCGCCGATGATTTCTCCCCTTTCATTTTTCACCGGGTAGTAGTTGGCGAGCCAGTAGCCGAAATATCCGGGTCTTCCCCCATGTTCGCCGCTGACTTCTACATTTAAAACAGGTTCGCCGGTTTCTAGAACTTGCTGAATTATTGGTGCAAACTCGGCAGCGGATTCTGGCAACAATTGGCGGTAGTCTTGACCGAGATGCTGTTCTGCTGTCAAACCGTTGAGTTCTGCTAATACTTGATTGATGCGGATGAATCGCATTTCGCGATCGAGAAAGCAAATCGCTAGGGGAGATGCTTCTAACAGCGAGTCAATTAAGGCGAAGGATTGCGATGTTTGAGCTAGTGCTTGCTGCGCTTCTGCATAAAGTCTGGCGTTGTCCAGGGCGATCGCCACGCGGTATGCTAAATCTTCTAGCATTGCCATATCTTCTGCACTGTAGCGGCGCCCCAACTTTGAGGTAAAGCAAGTGATCGCACCCATTACCCGCCCGCGCGCCTTCAGCGGTACGCAAGCGTGAGAACCGATATTGAGCGATTCCCTACGGGATAGCTTCGCCGCGCGTAGCATTTCAATTTCTGCTGCATTTTCGGCTGCTGCTGCTAAAATCTCCTCATCCACTTCGGCAATTAGTTGGGATTTGCCGGTGCGAATTACCAGCGGATAGCCGTTAACAGCATCAAAGGCGATCGGGCTGCAAACTCTCAACTTATTAATCGTATCAACCGTAGAGGCTTCTGCGTGAGCCACAGCGACTTTGCGGACTTTTGAGTCAGTTTCGGTCAAATGAATGCAGCACCCATCGGCAACAGAATTAACTGCTAATTCAGCGACATTTTGCAGCACTGTTTCTCCGTCAAACGCAGCAGCCAAAATTTTGCTAACTTCTGCCAAAAATGCCGATCGCTGCTGTTCTATTTGGGCTTTTTCTCGGGCTGCTTGCTCGGTTGCCAACTGCAATCTTTGACTTTCTGTAAGTTTGAGTTCTGTGATATCGCGGGCAACAATTAACGCCGATTCTGGTACGCCGTCTTTGTCAAACTCTGGAACTACGCGAGATTGATAACTTCTGATGCCGTCGGTTGAGTAAGCCTGAAATTCGATGACTTCTTCTCGACCAGTTTCTAGCACTTTGCGGAGAGTTTCATCCCACCTCTGGCAAAGTTCCGGCGGCATTCCTATCTCTTGACTGGTTTTCCCGAGGAAGAATGAAATTGGTTTTCCTTGAGTTCGGGCAACTGCTTCGTTGACATAAATATAACGCAGTTCTTTATCGGTGCGGATAATCACATCGGGCGTATTTTCTAGCAGCGTTCTCAGTTGCTGTTCGCTGCTAGACAAAGCTGCTTGTGTTTGCTGTCTTTCAGTAACATCTCGCACCGTGCCCACGTGTCCGATAAGTTCCCCACAGTCGGAGAACATCGGCGCCGAACCAACATTAATCCAGCGCACAATCCCCTCTGCTGTTTGCAGGCGATACTCGATCGCATATTCCCCAAGTTCCCGAGTATAATCCAGCCATCGGCTCAATACGCGATCGCGGTCTTCCGGGTGAATGCAATTCTCCCAACCATCTCCTAAAAGTTCTGCCAAACTCAAGCCACAAATCGCCTGAGTGCGAGGGTTTGCATAGGTGTAGCGCCCCTCAAAATCTGCCATAAAAATTCCCACAGGCGAACAGGAACTTAAACAGCGAAATCGTTCTTCTTGAGCTTGCAGCGCTTCTTTAGCTACTGTTAGCTCAGCCGTGCGCTGTTTGACGCGGTTTTCTAGCTTGGCGTAGGATGAAGCCAAGGCTATTTCTGCTAATTTGCGATCGGTAATATCGATACCACTTGCGATCGCATATTCTACCAAGCCATCAATACCCAGCATCACTGTATTCGACCAAGAAATGAAGCGCTTGGATCCATTTTTAGTGCGCCAATAGTTTTGATATTCGCTGTAAACAACTTCTGCGTTTAGATTAGCAAAAACTGTTTGAGCTGCCTCAACTTCTTCGGGAATCAAGAACAGATCCCAAACATATTTATCCAGAACTTCTGCTACCGAGTAGCCAGTTGTTTTTTCGCAAGCTTGGTTGAATCGCACAATCCGTCCTCGACTGTCGAGAACTACAATCAAGCAAGCTGTGGTATCAGTTACTTTTGAAATAATCTGGCGTTCTATTTCTAGTTCTTGTTCTGCGGACTTTAAACCAGCATACCAGCCGCCAACCATTGCAGCGGCAAGAAGTAAGATTGCAGGAGTTGCCTGAAGTGCAAACAGTAACAGAGTTGTCAGCAGTAAGGCCGTGCCTGCGGTAAATGTAGCAATGCTGTAAGATTTAATGGGTAAAGGCAAGACCTGAAACCGACTCATTTTTTTTTGACCTGTAGCGATGGCGCGATCGCACTATTTCTGTTTGTGCCTATAAAACAACATGGTTAAAAAAAATTATGTGTTTTTTCTATACCAAACCACATTTGTCGGCGCCGTGCCATCTTCCCACAGACAGATTTGCTGAAGTCAGTTAACAGTTGACAGTTGATAGTAGTCATTAGTAATTAGTCATTAGTCATTAGTCATTAGTCAGTAGGGGCGGTGGATGGTGCGTGCCCGCCCTCATCAGTCATTAGTCATCAGTGCTGTCCCCGCTCGTAAACCTTATCATCAGTCATCAGTCATTAGTCACAGAGAATCAGAAAAATACTCCCAATCTCCCCCTCTCCCAATCTCCCCCTCAGGAGCATCTCATTTTTGTAAAAAGCATTTTTTCTTTGAGTGCGAGCGTCCCCGCTCGCGTATTTTACAATACGCGAGCGGGGACGCTCGCACTATAATAAATGCAAAACTGAGATGCTCCCTCCCACGTCTCCCCTTTCTCCCCTTTCTCCCCTTTCTCCCCTTTCTCCCCCTCTCCCACTCCCCCCCTCTCCCACTCTCCCCTTTCTCCCACTTTCCCCTTTGTCCACTCGTCGAAACCAAGCAATTGATGCGCGCAGCAGCTTATGATAAATGAAGAGACAAACTGGATAAGTTGATTTCTGGGAGGAACTTACGATGAATCACAAGCTGGCAAAAATTATCGGATTATTTTTCGCAGCCGCCATCGTCTTCGGATTCATCGGTTACGCGGTGCAAAATCCCAACTCGGTCACCAACTCAGTAATGTCGATCGGCTTTCCGAATCTTACTACAGCTACCGCCAGCGCGATCGACAACCAGCGCAACCAAATCTATCTCAACGGCACCTGGCAATTTGTCCCCGCCACAGGCAACCCCCAAAGTCCCCCCGCCTCCCCAAATTGGGGCTCCATCCAAGTACCCGGAGACTGGCAAGAAGAAAAAAACGAATTCATACCCGGAATCATCACTCGCGGCACCGGCAAAGACTGGGAAAACTTCAACAGCAAACAACTATCAAAAGCTTGGTATCAGAAAAAAATAGACATTCCCGGCGAGTGGAAAAACCGCCGCATTTTTATCGACTTAGCCCGAGTCAGCACCGATGCAATTATCTTTGTCAACGGCATTAACTGCGGTCAAATCGAATGGCCCTACGGCAATATTGAAATTACCAAAGTAGCCAAACCAGGTCAAAATACAATATCTATTTTAGTCGCGGCAGTCTCCGACGAAAAAGACAAAGCCGTGATCATGAGTCCCACAGAAATATACACCACAAAATCCAACTTGCAATCGCGGGGAATCATCGGCGAAGTCAGGGTTCTTAGCGTGGCCCCAGGCCCGCTAGTTAGCGATGTATACGTCCAAACTTCCACCAGAAAAAAGCAAATTAAATTAGATGTAGAGCTCAAAGACATTACCCAAAACGGTCAAGTTCAGCTTGTAGCGCAAATGCTCGACGAAAAAGGCAAAGTCGAACAAAAATTTACAGGCACTGCAACCGTTCAAGCCAAACCAATTCAAACCGTAAAAGTCCAGTGGGATTGGCAAAGTCCCCGCCTTTGGGATGCCGGCAAACCCAACCTCTACACCCTGCAATTAGAAGTAACAGGCAGCGGCGTTAACACGCAATACAACCAACCCTTCGGCTTCCGCGAATTTTGGGTACAAGGGCGCAAATTTTTCTTAAATGGCACCGAGTTTCGCCTGCGTCCCGCCTTGCATTCCGATACATGGGAAGGTGGCACAGTAGAAGTTTCAGACAGTTTAATAGACGCCTATGTAAAAGCTGGTTTCAATATAGCAGAAATCTGGCCTTGGAATCACGACGAACGGGGTAGATGGCACTTCAGAGAACTATTTTCCGAACGCGCCGATCTCAAAGGTTTTCCAATTATGGCGCCCGCATTAGATATTACTCCCATAGCTTGGAGCGAACAATGGAATAACCGCCAAATTATCGATCGCTGGAAAGGGCGAATGACAGCAGAAATGCGCCGCTACCGCAATCATCCCTCAGTATTAATGTGGGCAACAAGTCCCAATTATTTCGGCAACGGTGACGACCAAAATCCCCGCCGCATCGGCAAGAAAACAGTAGAAGGAACAATCGGCCCCGTCGAAGACCAGCGTTTGCGGGCAAAAACCCCCCTGGGAAATGAAGCTTTTGCTGCTATGAAATCTGTAGACCCAACCAGACCTGTAATGGTACATCAAGGCGGCACTTTTGGCGATGTTTATTCGCTAAATTCTTATTTAAATGTGATGCCGTTACAAGAAAGGGAAGAATGGATTTCAGAGTGGAGTAAAACCGGAGAAATGCCCTACATGGTAGTAGAATTTGGCACGCCTCTGCACGCGACCATGATGCGGAACCGCCAAGGTTTTGATAAGGTGATTGTTAGCGAACCTTGGATGACTGAATTTGCAGCAATTTACTTTGGCAAACAAGCTTACGACTTAGAAACTCCCACTTATAAACGTAAAATTCGCGAGCAATTTGTCAAGGATATGCAGTATAAAAGCTGGCACATGAGCAAGGATTTAGATTTTGCACCTGCTTTTCAAAAGTTGCAGTATTTATTCAGTACGAATACTTGGCGGACTTGGCGGACTTTTGGAATGTCTGGGGGCATGATTCCTTGGCAGCAAGGACACGGTTGGGATGTTTCGGATGCTGGCAGAACCAAGGTAGATCTGGGAGGATTTCAATCGGGTCGCCGAGGTGTTTATTTGAAGCAAGTGTCCAACAATCTGATGCATCATTTGCAACCAGAAGCTTACAAAATTTATCCGGCAGGGGAGGCAATTATGAAGAATAACGGCCCGACTTTAGCTTGGATTGCTGGTGCTAATCAGGCTTTTGCTGCCAAAGATCACAGCTTTTTTGCAGGCAGCAAATTGGCTAAGCAAATAGTATTAATTAACGATACCAGAGCGCAGCAAGATTTTGCATTAAATTGGCGAGTTATGGTCGGAGGAGAAGAGGTAGCAACTGGGGAGAAGAAGGGGAAAATTGACACAGCAGGCACGCTATTTTTCCCAATTGACGTGAAATTGCCAAATACAATTTCTAGCAAAGCTGACGGCGAAATTAGTTTAACTGCACGAATTGGCGATCGGCCGCATTCTGATACATTTCCTTTCCGGGTGTTTGCCAATCAAGCCAAAATCAAGGATACGCTAACAATCTTCGATCCAGTTGGCAAAACATCGGCAATGTTAAAGCAGTTAGGTTATAGTCTGGTGCCTTGGAATGGTTCGCAAGTTTTATCGCTATTAATTATCGGTAGGGAAGCTTTTTCTAGCGGGCAAAATTTGCCAGGAAATTTAGAAAATTTCGTGCGAAACGGCGGCAAAACAATGGTGTTTCCTCAGCGCCGGGAATGGCTAAAAAACATGGGTTTGCGGGTTGCCGAACACGTCAGCCGCCGCGCCTATCCAGTTGACAGCAATCATCCAGCAATTATCGGTTTAGACGGTGAAGATTTGCGGGATTGGATGGGGGAAAGTACGCTGGTTGAAGCTTATCCAGATACAACTCAAACTGGATCGAGATTGAGTCCAGCAAATATGCCTTGGTACGGCTGGCATTGGGGAAATCGCGGCGCAGTCAGCAGCGCTTCAATTGAGAAGCCGCACCGCAGCGGTTGGCGGCCAATTTTGGAATCTGAGTTTGATTTAGCTTATTCCCCGCTGATGGAATTGGATTATGGAAAAGGGCGGCTGATTTTAAACGAGTTGGATTTGGAAGACCATTATTCTGTAGATGGTGGGGCGGCGCAGTTAGTCCAACAAATTGTGAGTTACGGGACGAATTCTCCAATGCTTGGAAAGCCGGATAAGGTGGTTTTAATTGGGGGAGACAAAGATGCCAAGAAGTTGGACAGTTTGGGGGTAATTTATCAGCGGGCTAATGCGCTTTCTCAGGATGCTGGTTTGGCGATTGTGGGTGCCGAAGCGAATCTGAAAGATGCAGATTTGCGCGCTTATTTGAATGGTGGCGGAAATGCGTTTTTCTTGCCGCGTCAAGTACCTGTTGCGGGTTTGGGCGTGGGTTTGCAGCAGGCGAAGGATTTCGGGGGTTCGCTGGCGGTGCCTGGTTGGGATGAGGTGAAGGGGCTTAGCGGTTCGGATTTGCGATCGCGCTCTTTTTATGATACTTGGTTGATTAAGTCTGGGGGAGAAATCGGTGCTGACGGTTTGTTAAGCCGGGTTGCTGTAGGTAAGGGCGTGGCGATTTTCTCTCAAATTGACCCGGATAGTTTGAATGCTGATGCTAAGACTTATTTGCGTTTTACTCGCTGGCGGCAAACTCGGGCAAATGCTCAGATTTTAGCTAATTTAGGGGCAAGTTTTAGGGCCGATGGTGCTGTATTTAACGGTTCGAGTCAGGAGTTTTATCACCCGGATTATAAGACAGATTTTGAGAATGGGGACGATCCTTATCGGTATTATCGATGGTAGGAGTTACCAGTCAATGTTGACCGGATATTTGGCAAATATCGAATCGCAACTCACTAACACAGCGTCTTCTATATTGGCTTGAGCAATCAATAGGCGATCGAAGGGATCTTTGTGATGAGTTGGTAAGTTATTCAAGGCTAAAACATGAGCAATAGTAATAGGTAGCAATTCTATATTGTTAGTCACTTGCTGGCTTTCTATCACTTCTGTTAAAGGCAGATTCAGACTTAGTTTACCAAGTTGGAGCTTGATTTGGATTTCCCAAATGCTGGCAACACTTACAAGCAAAGTATTTTCTGGATTTTGACACAAGGCAAGAGCTTTTGGTGAAAGTCTTTGCGGGGAACTGTCCCACCAAATGAAGGTATGAGTATCGAGGAGTAATCTCATAGATTCCCTGTCCAGAATTCATCAGATAACGGTTCATCAAAATCCTCACTTGTCCAGATTGTTCCAGCGTGCAATCCTGCTGTGCGCGGCTTAGCTGGGGATGCAATGGGCGCTAATCGTACAAGGGGAATGCCACCTTCTGTGAGAACAACCTCTATACCTTTAAGTGCTAGAGATAATAACTCTTTTAAATTTGTTTGTGCTTCTTGTATGTCAACTGTTTTTGTGAGCATTGCAGTTATCCTAGCTAGGAGTTAAAAGTGCGATCGCATGGCAGAGTGCAATTTCCATATCAAACGGTCAAACTTATTATACTAAATATCACAGGTCAAAGTGTCGCTTAAAGCGCGGGTCTAGTTTGTCGGTTTTCCTTTGGTTGCAGGTGCAGCAGAGGGTTTGCAGGTTGCTGATGTCGTTGCTGCCGCCGCGGGCTAGGGGGATGATATGATCGATCGACAGTTCTGCTTCTAGTTTGGTTTGGCCGCAGCTTTGGCACTGATATTTGTTGCGGGTGAATACGTATTTTCTGACTTCTGGAGGGATGGGAATTCTGGGGGTTTTAGTCATTATTTTTAACCGCAGATGTTTGATGGATTAGCTGGGTGAGTTTTCTTGTTGGAGAAGTTGGCGGCGCAAATCATCGAGGGGGGATTCCGGTTGGTTGGTTTCTGAGTTGTTGTTTTCTGGTGTTTCTTCGACTTCTGGTTCGTCTGGGCAAAATTCTATGGTGACATTGAGTTTGAGCTTCATCTTTCCTTTTTTCCAGCCCTGAGCACCCACTCTGAGAATTTCACAATCTATACCATCACCAAACCATTTCTCATATAAATAACGTCCTTGCTTCCTATCATAACCTAAAGCAATATCTAGTTTCTGTTCGCTTAACGACTTATTGACTGTCTCTCCTAGTTCAGATTCAGACAAAACTCCATTTACTATTTCCTTGAGCTTTTCTATTTTAAGCATTGCATGACTAAAAGATAAAGCATCATCATTACCGCAGTTGTGAAAATCAAATTTATCTTCCATATTAATCTTTAAGTCTTTTCAAATGTTATCCTAACTATTTTAGAGTAGCATCTCTGTTTTGGCAAGAATCCCGGCGAATAGAATTCGCGGCTATACAAACGATGTCCGCCTCCGCGGACTAAGAATTAAGAATGTCTTCAACCCGCGGAGGCGGGTTTTGTCTGTGTAGGCGCGATTTCCAATCGCCGTAATTTCAATCGCCAAAATTGCAATCATTCACTTACCACCCTCGTGCAAGTCCTATTTAATCTACTATTTCTAATTCCAAAGCTACCATCAAACAGCGATTAACGTGGTTTATAGCCTCAGTTGAAAAAGCACCCAGTTTGCGAGTAATCATTGACTTATTGAGGGTAAAAATGGACTCGCACCTAACTACAGACTCAACTCTAATACCAGCCAATGCAATTTCATCTCCTGTTATCAAATATTGAGCTGCCGTCAAAGAGCGAGTTGTCTTAGAAGTACAAGGTACAATCATCACATCGTCAATAATTTGGTTGAGATTATCTGCCGAAATTATCACAGCCGGACGCAGTTTAAACTGTGTTAGCTGAGTAGAAGGCATGGGTACTTGAGCCAACACTACATCACCTCTTCGCAAGTTCATCAGCAAATAGTTCGTCATAAATGTCATTTTCCGCACTCAGCCAATCTTGATAAGCTTGGGATACAAGCATCGGTTGAACAGATTCTTTTCCTGTTGTCAAAAACTGCGCTAGGTTGAGAAGTATTGCCAACTTATCATCGGGAAGTTGCTCGATTATTGTTAGAAGTTTTTGGCGAATGTTCATAGAATTAAAGTCGCTCTTTGTTGGCTATTATAGCACAATCATTCACAATCCACAACAACGCTATTATTTTCTCCAATTACAGGCAACAAATGCTCGTGCAACTTCATCGCCTGCAAACAACTATTAATCACAGAAACCGCCCGATCGTACTCTTGAATCTTCTCTTCATTCTCAGCTTGCAGCCGCAGATTCTTAGCAATCTTCTCCTCAGCTTCCTGTGCCAAAGTTTGCTCCAAATAATCGCGGGCTTGACTGTATTTCTGCAAAATATCATCAGCTTGCTGTTCCGCCATCGGTAACAAATGCTCTTTCAGCGTTTGATTCACAGTTTGGCGGAAAGTTTGCCGAATGGTTTTCGATACTTTTGGCTCAAAATCTAGCCTCAATAATTGCCGAATTGCTGGTTGCGCGTCTACCATATTTTCGCAGTCAAAACCTTGGGATGTTTGCTGCAATGTTTCCCGGAATTGGTAAATCGAAAACGTGCCTTCGTCGTAAAAACGGGGACTTTCTCGCACGTAGCGATCGCACTCCACGCCCGCCGCATTCACCAAAGCACGAGAAACCCGCTGTGACAACTCCTCTAACTGCTGTTCAATTCCCCCGTCATTCCCCAACAACCGATAAAGCAATCGATAATATTCTGACTTACGAATGCTGTCTTTTAAATACTGGAAATAATTCTCAACCAGTGACTTAGTAGCCTCTACTAAAATATCTTCCAACTGATTGGCTAAATAATAAAGCGCTTCCACTAAAACCGCAATTAAAGGTGCAGTAGCATTCCGCGGATGAGTCATCAAAGTTCGTCCGTAAGCCGCCTCAACCGAAAATCCATCTAGCAATTCATCCAAGCGGCGAATCATCCGAGATTGCAGTTGGCGAAAATCTGTATCGAAAATATCGCATCTGTTCATAATCATATCATTGACTTCTTTGGCGATATGTTCTCGAAATTCCTGTCCGACTTGCTGCAATTCTTGATTTAGACGTAAAAGTTCTTGGGCTTTCATCGCTTCAATTTCGCGGGGCTGGCTGTCCAAATTCCGCTGAATTGTTTGGTATTGTTTCCGCAGTTGAATGCACAAATCCTCTAAATCGTCAGCGAGATTTCTGAACAGTTGCGGGCGCTTTTCTTTTGTGAGATAATCGGTGATGGCTGTGCGAAAATCTTCGATGCCGCTATCTTGAATTAATTGCTGAATTAATGGTTGACCTTGTTCTGCCAGAATCCGCACGTAGTTTTGACTGGGCGTTTCGTAGCTGTTAACTGAAATCCGAAATTTGCTGGGAGATAGTTTCCCGGAATTCGCACAGTAGCGGTTAAATTCGCTGACAAATAGCGGTGTTTCTTCAGTGTTTTCACTTTTACTATCCGCATTCGTGTCTGCATCAACTCGATCGCGACTTTCGACAAATATGCTATCCAAACCAAAGCGATCGCGCCCGGTTGTCCCTTTTATCAAACTCCCGTAAAATCCCAGCAATCCGCTGGTTTTATAGACTCTGGCGGTGTCGCGAAAGTCGGAATTAATCAGATTTTCCAAGCGCTGGATCAGTTGCGCGTTGTACCAAGTTTCGTCAATGCGGTTGAAAATGTAAAACAGGCGATCGCGAATTCCGGGATTCGATCGCGTTTTCTCCATCAACTCCGTCTCTTCCGTCGTCATTTCCCCAGACGACGCAGCCTTCAAGACGCAGACAACCGCCGAAGTATCCGGGCTTTCAATCTTATCATAGGTCAATTCCGCATCCTGTTTGACAGGCGCATCAATTCCCGGCGTATCAATAATAATATTCCCATCTTGCAGCAGCGGATGGTAACAGTAATATTCAACTCGCTTGAGTACAGCGCTGTTGCTACCGCGCCGCGCGTAACTTGCAGCTTCCTTGAGATTGGAAAAATTAAACTGTTCCATCGAATAAGTTGCATTTTCCACAGCTTGAATGCGATCGCGATTCGCTTCAAACCCTTCTAAAAGTAGAGTCAAAGCCTTCGCTTGTTTAGCTCTCTCCGATTTATTTTCTCCGCCTTCCTTTTCGATAATTATGCTGCATCCCTGAGCTAAAATTTTAACTACATCTGTGAGATTAATATCAATTTCAGTAGTTAAATTTAACTGTTCGCAAAGAGCATAGGCTTGCTGGCGAATCTCAACTTCGCTCGAAAAAGTGAGAACAACACGCTCTTTTTGGGTAGATTCAGCGTAGGCGATATAGCATTCAGTACCGGTTGCGTGTCCGACCGCACTGTAGAGCAATTCTCGCTCCAACAAAGCATTAATTAGCATTGATTTTCCCGCACTGAAAGCGCCCGCAAACACAATCTCAAACTCGGGAGAAATTGCCTTTTTCAGAGAAGCTTGTACCGCCGTGATATCTTGTTGTCGCAAAGACGGTTCCTGACGCAGCAGTTGCAGTAGAGAGTCAACTTGCTCTTGCAGATTTTTGCATTGAGGCGGCATTTGAGTCATCGCGGCAGAATGCTCCTGTATTGTGGGAAAATTAGCTTGTTGTTAATTTTCGGCTAGTTCCTGAATAATTGCAACAGTAATTCTACTTATGTTATCGAGGATTGCTGAAAGTGCGATCCTCTTCGAGGGCTGCGCTAACGGCTATTGGGCGGCTAAATCTGGTGTTTCCAGCCAAGCTGACAAGTCGGACATTTGGGTAAAATTGAGCAAAGCTTCTCCTAAATCTTCTAATTTGGCGATCGACAATTCCCCGATTTGACTTTGAACTTCGGGAGTGACAGCACCTACACGGCGTTCCAACAGACGAACAATCAGTGCTATTTGTCCTGTTTTGATTCCTTCTTCTCTGCCTTCTTCTCTGCCTTCTTCTCTGCCTTCTTCTCTGCCTTTTTCTGTTCCTATTCGCACTGCTTTAGATATTGCACCTCGCCGATCTTGGATATAAATCTCCTGTTTTAGCAAGTCACTTAACTCGTCACGATTCAAATTAGCTCTACTTGCTATTGCAAATGCTTTATTGATTTCTGGCACAACTTCCATTGTTTCAGGTACTGTGTTTAAGTCTCTGGCAGTTTTGAGAAAATAAAGCCATTTGTCGGTCAAAGTTTCTAACTCCTCCAGACTTTTTTTAAACTTGGGTAACTCGACAAAAACTAATTCGATATCGTAAATAGGATAATCACTTAAAAACTCTCTTTCTTTCAGAACAAACCGCGAAGTTACTTTGTCAAAATCCTCAAACATTTCAAAATCAGTAATTGTCAAGGCAATCACTGGATTCAACATTACATATTGATCGGCTGTTTCTAATTGCGTGGAATAAGCTTTAGCTGCATTGTACAAAATTCGCTTTTCAAAAGCCTCTACGTTCAAAACCTGCATCTCGATAATGACAGTTGTGCCGTCATTTAAGTTGGCTCTAATATCTAAGTAAGTATCCTTAAGACCTCGAATTAGCGGCAATGAATAAGGATCGACGATTTCTAAACTTTCGATGGTGGGCTGATTGTCATACAGCAAGGCATTCAAAAAACTAATGAGAATATCTTTGCTATTTTCAGAACCAAAGATTTTTTTGAAGGCAAAATCAGTTTTAGGATTGATGAATGTGAACATATAGGTAATGGGTAATGGGTAATGGGTAATGGGTAATGGGTAATGGGTAATCGGTAATGGGTAATGGGTAATGGGTAATGGGTAATGGGTAATGGGTGATGGGTGATGGGAAACCTCCCTCACCCCCCCCAATGGGCAATTGGGTGATGGGTAAGGTGCGCGCCCTACAATTAGTGATGGGTAAGGTGCGCACTGCGCACCCTACAATTAATTATACAAATTCTGACGCGGTTTGAAAGTCTCAATTTGCCGCAATTTTTCGTACAATTCCCGTTCCTCGTCACTAATTTCCTTGGGAATTAACACCTGAATTTCTACTAGCTGATCTCCCCGATCGCCATTTCCAGTCGGATAGCCCTTATTCGCCAGCCGCAACCGCTTCCCAGACGTGACTCCCGGTGGCAGTTTCATCTTCACCAAGCCGTCTAGAGTCGGCACTTCAATGTCTCCACCAAGTACCGCTTCGCAGGGTGTCAGTGGCAATTCGCAGCAAATATCCGACATTTCCAAGCGGAAAAATGGATGGGGAGAAACGGTGATTTTTAAGTACAAATCGCCACCGCCAATACCTTGATTTCGCAGGCGAATTCGCTGGCCCGATACCATCGCCCCAGGCATATTTACCTCGATCCACCGCCCGTCATCCAAGCGGATGCGCTCGGTACCGCCGGAATAAGCTCTTTCCAAAGGCAGAGTCAGCCTCGCATCAATGTCTTGTCTGATTTCGCGATCGTCTATTTCCCTGGTTTCGCGTCGAATTTCGCGATCGTCCAAATCCCTTCTCTCTTCCCGAGAATTAGCAACATAACTGGTTTTCTTAGAAGCCGTATTCCACGGTTCCGAAGTGGGAACTCGCGGTGCATCATTCTCTGTCGCCATCCTCACTTCCCGGCGCCTTCCGAGGACTTGATCGAGAAATTTATTAAAATCTGAGTAATCGCTAAAATCGATATCTTCGGCAGGCTTTTTGCGGCTATTTTTACTATTTCCCCAACTTGTAAAATTGGGAAGTTTTACGCCTTGTTTGCCTTGAAATCCCTTTTGTTTCCAGAATTTACTAAACTGATCGTATTGAGCGCGCTTTTCGAGATCGGAAAGAATATCGTAAGCTTCATTAATATCTTTAAACCTATCTTCGGAAGATTTATCTCCGGGATTCACGTCAGGGTGTAACTGTCTCGCGAGTCGTCGATAGGCTTTTTTTATCTCGTCAGCCGTAGCATCTCTGGGCACTCCCAGTATTTGATAGTAATTACGAAAGTTTTGCATAATTTGAGAAGGAAGAAGGAAGAAGGAAGAGGGAAGAAGGAAGAGGGAAGAGGGAAGAAGGAAGAAGGAAGAGGGAAGAAGGAAGAGGGAAGAAGGAAGAGGGAAGAGGGAAGAGGGAAGAGGGAAGAGGGAAAGATGTTTTATTCTGGTTTAAGTTTATTGATTGTGCTGACAATTAGTCGTGTGACTTCATCTACTTCTTTAACAACCGGTGATATTTGCTGGTGCGTTCCTAACCCCACTTTTTCAGAAATCACTAAATGAGTATCCAGTTCTCGCAGCGAACCGAGAGTTATTTGTAAATATCGAATATACTCTTTCGTGCTCACCGAATAGCAAGGGTTTGAAGCCCCAGCATGAAGGCAGATTGTGATAAGAACGGAGTTTAAATCTCTGTTCTTATCACTTCGCTGTCAACTGTCAACTGTCAACTGTCAACTGTCAACTGTTTAAACGTCCATATCCCTCAGCAATGTTAGCTGGTACTGATACAGATGCACGGCGAATTTGACTGGTAATACCATAAAGTTCAGATGGATGAAATGATTTGGTTAATTCGTAGCAAAGTTGACAAAGATAAATACCCCGCTGCCAGATGTATTGTTCTCTATGACTCATAAAAAAATATAGTTTTCTCCTTGCTGATTATAGTAATCTCTATCTATTTCCAAGAAGTCTAGTGTAGTAGAGGAGAGAAAAAAGAAGTCCAGAAGAAGTGGAAAAAGGGCGGTCACATATTCTCTGCTAAAAATCCGCTATTTTCCTTCTTCCTTCTTCCTTCTTCCTTCTTCCTTCTTCCTTCTTCCTTCTTCCTTCTTCCTTCTTCCTTCTTCCTTCTTCCTTCAATTACAACCAATCATCGTCGTCATCCCAGTCGTCGCTTTGATTTTGATAGGGGCGAGTTGGGCGGTTATTGCTGGTTCTGCGATCGGGTGTGCGATCGTATGGGCGATCGGGTGTGCGATCGTAAGATCGATCGCGATCTGGCATACGATCGCGATCGTAAGAGCGATCGTAAGGGCGATCGGGCATTGGATCGACTGTCGATCGCCTGTAGGGCTTAGCATTTTGATAATAGCTGCTGTCATCGCTGCGCCGCTTGGTACTATCGCCTGTAAAAGTCCGCTTCACAGACTCAAAGAAATCATCATCATCGTCATCATCAGCAAAGGCCGCGACTTCCCGACTCAAATCGTAAAGAGCATCCTGCAAATCCGAGCCAACTTGGTCAACTCCCCGCTCATCCTTACGTTCCAAACTGTCTCGCAATTCCCGAATTAAAGTTTCAATGCGCTGGCGGCTTCTTTGGGCAAACTGCATTCCGCGATCGAGTGCAACTTCCCGCAACTGTCGCTCAGCTTGATAAGCCAAAGCCTCAGCGCGATTGCGTTTTTCCACCTTTTCCCGCTGCAACTTATCAGCTTGAGCAAACTGTTCCGCATCGCGAATCATTTGATTCACTTCCTGCTGGCTCAGCGTCGAAGCACCTTGCACAGTAATGCTTTGTTCCCTGCCGGTAGTTTTGTCCAAAGCAGTCACCAACAGCATCCCGTTAGCATCAATATCAAAAGCCACTTGTACCTGCGGGATCCCTCGCGGTGCCGGCGGAATTCCCGTTAATTTAAACCGTCCCAAAGACTTATTATCTCTACCTAATTCCCGTTCCCCTTGGATGATGTGAACTTCTACCACAGTTTGGTTGTTTTCAGCAGTCGAAAAAATATCCGATCGCCTAACTGGAATAGTAGTATTGCGCGGAATCAGTTTTTTCATCACCCCGCCGATGGTTTCCAAGCCCAGGGACAGGGGCGTCACATCCAACAGCAGCACGTCGCGGACATCCCCGCCCAAAATCCCCGCCTGAATAGCAGCACCCACCGCCACAACCTCATCGGGATTGACATTTTGATTCGGTTCGCGATCGATCAAACTCCGCACAATTTCCTGCACCAAAGGAATGCGAGTCGAACCGCCGACCAACACAACTTCATCAATCCGAGAAGGACTCATATTGGCATCAGCCAAAGCTTGTTTCACCGGACGGCGCATCCGCTGCACCAAATCGCTGCACAGCCCCTCAAATTGACCGCGAGTCAAACGCGTTTCCAAATGCAAAGGCCCATCTTCATTTGCATCAATAAACGGCAAATTAATCTCAGTGACGCCAACTCCCGACAGCTCTATTTTTGCTTTTTCTGCCGCTTCGATCAAGCGCTGCAAAGCTTGGCGGTTTTTGCGTAAATCCACGCCTTCTTTTTCTAAGAATTGTTCAGCCAACCAATCAACAATTTTGGAGTCAAAATCATTGCCACCCAACTGAGTATCGCCGCTAGTTGCTTTAACTTCAAATACTCCATCTCCAACATCTAAGATAGATACATCAAAAGTACCGCCGCCCAAATCAAAAACTAAGATTGTTTGACTTTCTCGCCTTTCCAAACCGTAAGCCAAAGAAGCCGCAGTCGGCTCATTTAAAATCCGCTTCACATCAAGTCCGGCAATTCTGCCAGCATCCCGCGTCGCCTGTCGCTGCGAGTCGTTGAAATAAGCAGGAACAGTGATTACAGCCCCCGTAACTTCTTGTCCCAGATAGCGGCTGGCTTCATCGGCCAACTTCCGCAACACCATCGCCGAAATTTCCTCTGGGGCGAAATCTTTTTTCAGGCGAGGGCATTTGATTTTGATGTTTCCGTTGTCGTCGCGGCGAGTTGTGTAAGGGACGCGCTTTGCTTCTGGAGTCAGTTCGGTATATTTGCGCCCGATGTACCGTTTGACGGCGTAAAAGGTGTTTTGGGGGTTGAGAACATTTTGGCGTCTGGCCATTTGTCCGACAAGGCGTTCTCCTTCCTTGGTGAAAGCAACCACCGAAGGAGTTGTCCGCATCCCTTCTGCGTTGGCAATCACAACCGGTTTGCCGCCTTCCATGACGGCTACTACTGAGTTTGTCGTTCCGAGGTCAATGCCAACTACTTTTCCCATACGTCCGTTGTCTCCTGTGGCGTTGTGTGTAGCTTTTTCAATATAAGCGTTAAGTTCGATCGCATTTATTGTACCGCGTCGAGCCACGGGGCTGCGGGGGGGTTATCTCACTTCGGGCTAGCGGTTGGGGTTGGTTGGGTGCGATCGACCTTTTTTCCATATGGCTTTGGCGCAGGGACTGAGGAGCAAATTGATTAGAATGGAGAGCAAAAGTTATCCTATCATCAACATCAAAATTAAAAGCCGTTAGCGCAGCCCTCGAAGAGGATCGCACAAACACCTTCAATCACCATAAAACCATGAAATTCAGCTTAGATGTAGAAAACAATCCCACAGGCTGGCCGGATCATACTCAACTACCCGAATCAGACGGTACTTTTGTGAAGAACTTTCAAGAACATCCCCAAAGCATTTTACTAACCGATTCCATAACTCCTATCTTAGAAAGAATTCACGCTGACGGTAACTATTGTATCGGTCAAGATAGCGGTATTTATTGGCGATTAACTGACCCCTTAGAAAAGGGTGCAGAAGCACCTGACTGGTTCTATGTACCGAATGTTCCACCAACATTGGATGGTAAATTTCGCCCTTATTATGTGTTGTGGCAAGAGTTTATATCACCGTTGATTGTGTTAGAGTTTGTATCCGGGAATGGTGCTGAAGAACGGGACAGAACGCCTTTATTGCGATCGGGCAAACAGGAAACTAAGGCTGGTAAATTCTGGATTTATGAAAATGTCATACATCCGGCATTTTATGGAATTTATGAAGTCAGCAAGGCTAGTGTTGAAGTCTATCATCTGATCGAAGATAGGTATCAATTAGTTGCAGCAAACGATCGCGGTCATTATCCGATTCCACAGTTAGGAGTAGAATTGGGAATTTGGCAAGGTACTTATCAAAATATGGAATTACCTTGGTTGCGCTGGTGGGATAGTGAAGGGAATCTGTTGTTATCGGGGGCCCAAAGAGCCGATCGCGCTGAAGACCAATTAGAGCAATTACGCGCTCAATTGCGATCGGCTGGAATTCAACCAGAACTCTAAAGAAAGAAGAGGAGACGGCAGTGCCGTTTCCCTACAATTAATCTAACATTATTCATCACAGAAAAAACCAAGTGCCACGCATTTTTGACAACATCGAACTATCTCTGCTACCAGCATTACGAGAAACCATTAAACTCTCCTACCGTGCCGATTTTTGCGTGGGCTATTTCAATCTCAGGGGATGGCGGAGCATTGGCGATTTAATCGAAGCATATGTGGGAAATCGGGGAGCATGCTGCCGCCTTTTGGTGGGAATGCAAAGCTTGCCATCCGATGAATTGAATGCTAGTTTTAGCCTGATTTCCCATCATCGGGGGATTGACAATAGTACAATTATTCGCCTCAAAAAACGGATGGCTAAGGAGTTTCGTCATCAGTTGACAATCGGGGCTCCCAGTGATATTGACGAACAAGGCTTACGCAGATTGAGCTATCAGATTAAAACCGGAAAAGTTATTGTTAAATTATTTCTAGCTTATCATCTACACGCGAAGCTCTATCTCGTTCATCGTCACGATCCAAATAGTCCGATTGTCGGTTTTTTGGGTAGCAGCAATCTGACTTTATCGGGACTATCAAAACAAGGAGAATTGAATCTTGATATCTTAGATTCTGATGCTTGTAATAAGTTGCAAAAATGGTTTGAAAACCGCTGGGAAGAATACGGCTGTATTGATATTTCTAAGGAACTCGCCGAAATTCTCGATCGCAGTTGGGCGCGATCCGAACTGATTCCACCCTATCACATCTATCTCAACATTGTCTATCATCTGTCACACGAGGCGATCGCAGGTATTTCCGAATTTCAGATTCCCCGCGATTTTAAGGGTTTATTTCAGTTTCAAGAAGAAGCCGTTAAGCTAGCAGCCCGTCACATTACCAAACGGGGAGGCGTGATTATTGGCGATGTGGTAGGTTTGGGCAAAACTTTAGTCGGTACAGCTATTGCCAAAATTCTCCAAGAAGATTGTCTCTTGGAAACCCTGATTATTTGTCCGAAAAACTTGGTCAAAATGTGGCAGGAGTATGCTGATAAATATCGCCTCCTGGCAAAAGTCTTATCCATCAGTCGGGTACAGCAAGAATTGCCGGAATTGCGACGCTATCGAGTTGTGTTAATTGATGAAAGTCACAACCTCAGAAATCGAGAAGGCAAGCGATATCGAGCGATTCAAGAATATATTGCCATCAATGAAAGTAAATGTATTCTGCTTTCGGCAACTCCTTATAATAAAACCTATTTAGATTTATCTGCTCAGTTGCGACTGTTTATTCCCGAAGACCAAAATTTAGGATTGCGGCCCGAAGCTTTGCTAAATCAATTGGGCGGCGGCAGTCAAGGAGAGTTAGAATTTATGAAGCGACATCAATGTTCGGTGCGCTCTTTAGCGGCTTTTGAAAAGAGCGAACATCCTGATGATTGGCGAGATTTGATGAAGCGCTACATGGTGAGGCGAACTCGCTCGTTTATCAAAGATAATTATGCGGAAACCGATGCAGAAAAAGATCGCAGATATCTAGAATTTGCCAATCGCACTCGCTCCTATTTTCCCGATCGCCTTCCCAGAACCATTAAGTTTTCCTCGGAAACTTCCACAACCAACTCCCAGCTTGACTTTGAGGAAATTGTCGAAGTCATCAACGCCCTAAATCTGCCCCGTTACGGACTCGGAAATTACATCGCCAAAAAACCCAAACAACAGCCGACTGAAGCAGAACAGCGACAGTTAAATGCCCTATTTCGTGGCGGTCGTCGGTTGATGAGATTTTCCGCGGACAAACCTGTTTAAACGGCTAGAAAGCAGCGGGAGTGCGTTTATTCAGTCGATCGAGCGGCACATCCTGCGGAATTTTGTTTATTTGTATGCGATCGGGCAAAACTCCGATATCCCGATCGGCACTCAGGATGCAGAATTGTTGGATACCCGCAACAGCGATGAAGATGCTGATTCAGTGGTAATTAGCAATTTTGATAGCGAAGAAACCGAAGATGATTCGGAGCATCTCAGTGTTGCGAATATACCCGTAGGGGAGAAGCATTTCGGCAGTAAATCTTTGCTTATTACTAATGAATTATCTGCCGGAATGCTTCGCCCTGACCAAATTGAGATGCACCCAGATGATTCGGGCGAACTTTTAGATATCGAAGCCGAATTGCTGTTCAACAAAAAAAGCTTTAAGCAGCGGGCAGAAGTAGTTTATGGAGAATATAAAACACGCTATCAACGCAGATTTAAATGGCTAAAATGCGCGTCTTAATTACCACCGACATTCTGAGTGAAAGGCACAATTTACAAGACAGTGCAATTATCGTTAACTATGACTTACCTTGGGCAATCATCCGGTTGATTCAGCGGGCGGGAAGAGTAGACAGAATCGGGCAAACAGCCGATCGCATTTTGTGCTATTCATTTTTGCCAGACGAAGGAGTAGAACGGATTATCAATCTCCGCGCCAGACTGCGCCGACGGTTACAGGAAAATGCCGAAGTTGTCGGCACCGACGAGACATTTTTTGAGGACGATTCACCACAAGTCATTCTGGATATTTACAATGAAAAATCCGGGATTTTAGATGGAGAAGAAGATGCCGAAGTTGACCTAACATCAGAAGCTTTTCAGATTTGGAAAAATGCGACTGACAATAATCCGACTTTGAAGAAAACCATTGAATCAATGCCAAATGTAGTTTACTCAACTCGCGCTCATACACCCGTACCATTGCAGCCAGAAGGAGTTTTATTGTACATGAAAACTACCGAGGGTAATGATTCGTTGATTTGGGTCGATCGCGCGGGAAACAGTGTCACACAATCGCAAATCGCAATATTAAGAATTGCCGCCTGCGACGAAGCGACTCCTGCCATTTCGAGAGACAAACAGCATCACGAATTAGTCAAAAAAGGTGCTGAATTGATAGCAGAAGAAGAGTTAACTGCGGGCGGACAATTAGGGAGATCCTCCGGTGCTCGGTTCCGAACCTACGAACGTTTGAAAAATTACGCGCAGTCCATGCGTGGTACAATATTCGCATCCGAGGAATTGGCAAAAGCCATTGATGAAATTTACCGCTATCCCCTGCGCCAGTCGGCAATTGACACGTTGAATCGGCAGTTAAAAAGCGGTATTGGCGATCGGGCATTAGCAGAATTAGTCGTAGGATTGAGGATGGATGACCGTTTTTGTATAGTTAGTGAAGATGGAGACAAACGGGAACCAATGATTATTTGTTCTTTAGGCTTGTTTCAGAGGATATAATTATTGGGAGTCGAGAAACCGGGAACGGGCAAGATGCCCATTCCAAAATCAAATTAAGTCTTGTGGAACGGGCATCTTGCCAGTTCTTGAAAATAGTACAACATCTCAGATTTAACTTACTTCTTCCTTCTTCCTTCTTCCTTCTTCCTTCTTCCTTAATATATAACCATGCCGCAAACACTTACAGAATCCCGTCAACTTCTCCAAGACTTTGAATTCAACAAACTATTCGTCCAACAACTCGGTTGGGATAATCCATCATCCCGCAAAACCATACCCACAGAAGTTGATGGCGAGACTTATTCCCGAACAGCCATCGCCCAACTTTTAGGAGTAGTTATATATGAAATTACCACCGCTAGCGGTAACATTCCCAATGCGGCCCAAAGATTGACAATCTATCGCGAAATTGTCCAGATATCCCGCGAAAATATATTAATTTTTATTGATGCAAATCGGACTAAATCTCTTTGGTATTGGGTGAAGTGCGAAGGTACAAAACTTTATCCTCGCGATCGTGTATATGTGAAACGGGAACCTTGCGATTTAATGTTGAGTAAAGTCACAGCTTTAAAAGTTGAATTAGCAGAATTAGGAACGCTATCGGTGATTGATGTCGCCCAAAGATTGCAGGCTGGATTGGATGTTGAACGAGTTACTAAGAAGTTTTTTGAAGAGTTCAAACAGCAACACGTTGAATTTTTAAGTGTGATTTCCGGGATAGATAAGGAGACAGACAGGCGCTGGTATACTTCGGTTTTACTCAACCGTTTGATGTTTGTTTATTTTTTGCAGCGCAAAGGGTTTATCGACAGCGGCAAAATGCTATATTTGCAGGAAAAGTTAGCTGAAAGTAAACTGCGGGGAACCGATTTATTTTACTCGGAATTCTTGAAAACACTGTTTTTTGAGGGATTTGCTAAGCCACAATATGAACGAAGTTCTAAGGTTGAAAGGCTGATTGGCAATATTAAATATTTGAATGGGGGACTATTTCTGGAACATCCCATCGAACAGAATTATCTGAATATTGCTATACCCGATGCTGCTTTCGAGAAAATATTAGATTTATTTGCGCGCTATTCTTGGAATCTCGACGATACGGTTGGTGGGAAGGAAAACGAAATTAATCCGGCAGTTTTGGGATACATCTTTGAGAAATACATTAACCAAAAAGCCTTTGGTGCTTATTATACCAGGCCGGAGATTACTGAATATTTGTGCGATCGCACAATCAACAAATTAATCCTCGACAAAATCAACCAATCCCTTAACTCTTCCTCCCATGCCCAATTCCCCATGCCCGATGCCCAATGCCCGATTCCCCATCAATTTGAAACAATCACCGAACTCCTCACCAATCTCGACGCAAATCTCTGCCGCCGCCTACTAGAAGAAATCCTCCCAAACCTCACATTATTAGACCCAGCCTGCGGTTCCGGCGCGTTTTTAGTCGCAGCGATGAAAACGCTGATTTACATCTATTCAACAATCATCGGTACAAGCAAGTTTTTAACCGACCACTACCTCAACGACTTACTAAAAACCATAGAAACAGAGCATACATCACTCAACTACTATATCAAAAAACGGATTATCAGCGACAACCTCTACGGCGTGGATATCATGCCGGAAGCAGTGGAAATTGCGAAATTGCGACTATTTTTAGCCTTAGTTTCGGCGGCGCAGAATGTCAGCGACTTGGAACCGCTGCCGAATATTGATTTTAACATCATGGCTGGCAATTCCTTAATTGGATTGATTCGGGTTGATGAAGAACGATTTGATTCTGTAGGAAATTCGCGCCAAGGTAATTTACTGCAAATTTTAGCTTCTGCTAATTACAAAGGAATTTTAGCGGACAAGAATAAGTCGATTGATTTATATAAAAAACACGCTTTTCAGTCTGGGGAAGAGGAAGGAACTTCTCAAGAATCGCGATTATTGAATTTGCGGCAGCATATTGAAAAGTTAAACCAGGAGTCGCAAGTCAAGTTAAATCAGTTATTGTTTGATGAGTTTACCAGGCTGAAAATTAAGTACGAAGAGGTGCAGTTAGCGGGGAAACCTCATAAACGAGTTTTAACTATTGATGATATTGCAAGATTGCAACCGTTTCACTGGGGATATCACTTTGACAGAATTTTAGAACGGGGAGGATTTGATGCGATTATTGCTAATCCACCTTGGGAAGTTTTCAAGCCAGATGCTAAGGAGTTTTTTGCTAATCATAGCAATTTAGTGACGAAAAAAAAGATGGATATTAAGAGCTTTGAAAAAGAGCAAAAGAAACTCTTGCAAGATTCTGAAGTTGCTAATGCTTGGTTGGAATATCAGAGCAATTTTCCCCACATTAGTGCTTACTATTGTTCAGCAGAACAGTACAAAAATCAGATTTCGATTGTCAATGGTAAAAAAGCAGGTACGGATATTAACCTCTATAAACTTTTTGTAGAACAATGTTTTAATCTCTTACGCAGAGGTGGCGAGTGCGGGATTGTGATTCCCAGCGGCATTTACACTGACTTGGGTACTAAGCAACTGCGGGAAATGTTATTTAGTCAAACACAAGTCACGGGGTTATTTTGTTTAGAAAATCGCAAAACAATTTTTGAAGGGGTTCATAAGAGTTTCAAAATAGTTGTTCTTACTTTTGAGAAGGATGGGATAACAACTGAGTTTTCCTCTGCTTTTATGCGTCTTGATGTGGAGGAACTGCAAAGGTTTCCTAATGCTGATAGCTTGCGAATTAGCGTTGAATTAGTGCGGAAGTTATCTCCTGACTCTCTGTCGGTGATGGAGTTTAAAAATGATGGAGATATTCGGATTGCTGAAAAAATGCTGCAATTCCCGTTACTTGGCGAACAGATTAAGGGGAAATGGAATTGTATACTACATCGCGAATTTGACAGGGGTAACAGAACTGATTTTTTTCAACTTCAAGCCACAAGCAATAGTCTACCACTTTTTGTAGGAAAAATGTTTCATCAATTCACTAAAACTGATGAATCTGCGCCATACTGGATCGAAGAAAAAATGGGGAGAAAAGAATTACTTGGAAATAATAAAGATTGCAATCAGATACTTGATTATCAATGCTATCGTTGGGTACATCGACGAATTGCTCGTAATACTGACTCGCGTACATTAATTACGACCATTGCTCCCAGCAGAGTGTTCTTTGATAATAATAGTACCAGTATCGATTTAGGTAAATCTAAAATTGGTCAAGCAGAAATGTTGGCTTTTTGTGCAATGTGTAACTCTTTTATTGTGGATTGGTTTCTCCGTCAAAAAGTGACTACAACTCTTAATATGTTTTATATTTACCAAATTCCTATCCCGCGATTAACCACTGGTGACAAATACTTCTCGGACATCGTACAGCGCGCCGCAAAACTGATCTGCACTGCCCCAGAATTTGACGAATTAGCCCAAGAAGTCGGCTTAAACTCGCACCGAGAAGGCGTTACCGATGAAACAGAACGCGCTAAATTGCGAGCGGAATTAGATGGCATCATCGCTCACCTTTACGAATTAACGGAAGCAGAATTTGCGTATGTTTTGACTACTTTTCCGATCGTCCCAGAAGCTGTAAAACAAGCAGCATTGGCAGCATATCGCACGTTTTCATGTATGTAAAAGTATTGTAGGGTGCGTCAGCCCACAGCGTTTACCTTAGCTTTTGGAGCGATTGAGCTGACGCACCCTACAGGCCTCGTTAGTGGTTTAAATGCGTAACCTTTCCAAGCAAAAAAACTGGGTTTTTCACTGAATCTGCGGGTGAAAATCAAAGATTTTTGCAAAAACCCGGTTTCTGATTCCCCCACTAACTCAGATTACCTACATTCAACTCACCGAGGCGCTTCAAAATACTCAGCACGGTGTACAACTCGTTCCCTGGATTTAAAAGGCAAAACTTCCGAGAAAAAGCGTACTGCGGTGTTTCCCCCTTAACTAATTTGACAAATAGAAAATCTGCCCCATTCGTTAACAATCCGTAAGTAGGTCGATCGCTCTTCAGATTAGCTAACATATAAGCTAGCAACTGCGGAATCCCTACTTCCAAAGAGAACGCCGCTTTCTTGGACTCGATAACTACTACCCAAAACTCCTGAAACAAAGCTAGAACATCCAACTGTCCCCTGACAATCATTCCTTCATCTTCGTCAACAATTTCTACAGACTTTTCGGAAGTAACGTGAAAAGGAGCAAGATAAAAATCTGCTAAATCCAACAATGGAGACAATACTACCATTTTGACTGTATTTTCTAGAAGTGGGGGATATTCTAGTAAATTTGTGTAACTTGCTTGCACTCTGTCTAATCGCTGTTTCTCAGCTTCTGAGATTTCTGGCAAATTATCCTGCCACTCGCGAAAGAATTGGTCATCTCTGACTAATTTAATTCCAAATTTTGTTCTCAAGCCGTACATCGTGACATTTCGAGCTTGAATTGTTTGTACCATCGTTTTATACTAAGTTTAAAGTCTATACAGATTGTGCCCTCAAGTGGTCATTCCCATCTATAAAATAGATGTTTTACCTAATGGCTGTATCTATTAGCTCTTGATTTCCAACACAGAAACTCTCTTTTCAAGTTCTAATAGCCTCTGAATCATTGGTATATCTTCGACAGAATCTAGATGACTAGCTAGAGCGCTAACTATGACATCAGTTTGAGATATGCCCGTTTGCTGAACATATCTTTTGAGCTTGCTAAAAAGACTACGGGGAACTCTCACAGCTATTTGAGATTTCTTACTCGGAGATAGCCCTTTGTGTTTAGGTTCTATACTTAATGGTTCTACTGCTTCAGTAGGATGATCTGCCTGTGTAGAGCTACCTACTTTGTAAGCTTCATAGTCATTTTCACGAAGTGTGAAAATTCGTCTGATAAAACACTTATGATTTCCGGTAGGAGGGGCATCATCTTCTAATTCTGCATACCCCACTAAAGTTTGACCTTGCTGAAGCTCTGAAAGACGTTTTTTAGAGACTCCTTTTCTGGTAGAAAAATTTACCTCGCTCTCTCGCACCCAAGGCATTTTGCTGATATCTACAAGCCAGGCAATTTCGGCTTCGTGCCTTAAGGTCTCGTCGCTGACAAAACTGTTCATAGTTTTTATTTTCAGTATGTTTACTAATTATAGCACGTAGGGCAAAAAATAGCAACTGCATGGCAAATTTCCCTAAAAATAGCTAAGAACCAGATCGCCCCGCACCGGACACGGCACAACCACGTCCCTACAGATTGCCCAAAATTTTGTAACGAGTTGTAAAGTATAATGAACACAAAGTGAATATAGAGGCCAAGTAGTATTAAATGCGAGTTGCGATCGCCGGAGCAGGCTTAGCAGGACTTTCCTGCGCTAAATATCTTACCGATGCGGGTCACACCCCCATCCTCCTAGAAAGTCGGGACGTACTCGGCGGTAAAGTAGCCGCCTGGAAAGATGCAGACGGCGACTGGTACGAAACCGGCCTCCACATCTTCTTCGGTGCATACCCAAATATGCTGAAACTCTTCAAAGAACTTGACATTGAAGACAGGCTGCAATGGAAAGAACATTCGATGATTTTCAATCAGCCGGAAACGCCCGGAACCTATTCTCGCTTTGACTTTCCCAATATTCCGGCTCCGTTGAATGGCCTTGTGGCTATCCTCAGAAACAACGATATGCTCACCTGGGCCGAAAAAATCAGTTTCGGCATTGGTTTGATTCCGGCGATACTTCAAGGCCAGAAATACGTCGAAGAAATGGACAAATACTCCTTTTCCGACTGGCTCAAAAAGCAAAATGTCCCGCCCAGAGTCGAAAAAGAAGTATTCATCGCCATGTCCAAGGCGCTGAATTTTATCGACCCCCACGAAATATCTGCAACCATTCTGCTGACAGCCCTCAACCGCTTCTTGCAAGAGACAAAAGGCTCGAAAATGGCCTTTTTAGACGGTTCCCCTACGGAGAGGTTGTGTCAGCCGATGGTAGACTACATAACTGAACGCGGTGGCGAAGTCCGGCTGAATGCACCCATCAGAGAGTTTTTGCTCAATGATGACAATACGGTGCGCGGTTTCCAGATTGGCGGCGTCAAGGGGGCCGAGGAAGAAATTCTGACGGCGGATCTTTACGTTTCGGCGATGCCGGTTGACCCGCTAAAGTTGATGATGCCGAAACCTTGGGGCGAAATGGATTATTTCAAAAAGCTCGAAGGTTTGGAGGGAGTACCGGTGATTAATGTACACTTGTGGTTCGATCGCAAGCTGACAGATATCGACCATTTGCTATTCTCGCGATCGCCCTTACTGAGCGTCTACGCCGACATGAGCAACACCTGCCGCGAATATGCCAACCCAGACAAATCCATGCTGGAACTGGTACTCGCACCCGCCAAAGACTGGATTGGCAAATCTGACGAAGATATCGTCGCAGCCACAATGGTCGAGTTAGAAAAACTCTTTCCCGACCAAATCCCAGAACCCGCCAAAGTGCTCAAATATCACGTAGTCAAAACCCCACGTTCCGTCTACAAAGCCACCCCCGGACGCCAGGAATGCCGTCCCTCGCAAACAACTCCGATTAGCAATTTCTATCTAACGGGGGATTATACGATGCAGCGTTATCTTGCGAGTATGGAAGGTGCCGTGCTTTCTGGTAAGCTGACAGCGCAGGCTATTTCAACTGCCAATAAAAAATGAAAAATTAAGAATTTTTCATAAAGACTGGGGCTGACGCACGGGCGACCAGAAACCGGGTTTTTAGCCAAAATATTTGCTTAGAACCCTCAATCTCGGTTCAAAAACCCAGTTTCTTTGTTCAGATGCGTAAGTCCTCAAGACGTAAAAGAATCTCCTGTTGTCTCAACGGGGGAATGTCAGTTCTAATCTTTAAATTTCTTATTCTCGGATGCTGCAACTGTCAAAACTCCAGTGCATGAGAACTCTGGCCTCTTTGGATGAATCCTACGAACTGTGCCGCCAAGTCACAGCGAGTTATGCCAAAAATTTTTATTTAGGCACTCAACTCATGCCCGAAGCCAAGCGTCGGGCAATCTGGGCGATTTACGTCTGGTGCCGCCGCACCGACGAACTCGTAGACGGGCCTGGTTCTGAGGCTACGACCCCTGAAACGCTAAATTTGTGGGAAAAACGCCTAGAATCTGTGTTTGCGGGCCATCCCCACGATGATTATGACGTGGCTTTGGTGGATACGCTGTCTCGTTTCCCGATCGACATTCAGCCGTTTCGAGAGATGATTGCGGGCCAGCAAATGGACTTATACCGCAGTCGCTACGAAACTTTTGAAGAGCTCAATCTTTACTGTTACCGAGTAGCCGGCACTGTTGGGCTGATGTCGATGTCTGTGATGGGCGTAGACGAATCCAACTCTGCGGCTAATTGGAATTGGCACTGGGGGAATAGAATTCCCAAAGAAGAAGCCGTCGCCCTCGGTATAGCCAAGCAGTTGACGAATATTCTGCGCGATGTGGGAGAAGATGCCCGTCGTGGCCGCATTTACATTCCCTTAGAAGACTTAGCTTTGTTCAACTATACCGAAGAAGATTTATTCAACGGTGTAATTGACAACCGCTGGCGGGAATTGATGCGCTTTCAAATTCAGCGAGCTCGCAAATTATACGCCAGCGCCGAACCGGGAATTAAAGTGCTCAGTCCCGATATCCGCTGGACAGTGTGGGCTGCTACGATGTTGTACAGCAGAATCTTAAATGCGATCGAGCGCAATCAGTACGATGTGTTTCAGAAGCGGGCATACGTTACCAATTCTCAGAAACTGTTGTGTCTCCCCGCCGCTTGGTTGAAGTCAAAAGTGCTTTAGCAGCGGGCAATTTGGCTGGCGATTCGGCAACGGGTAAGGGCTATTTGTCAAGTTACAAATTATATGATGTCCAGCAAATTGCAAATGAGATTTGTAGGGACACGGCAGTGCCGTGTCCTTAACTGTTTTGTGTTAATTGGAGTCAAAGTGGTGGTGTAGTGGTTGAATTTTTCAATTGGGCGATCGTACTTTCGAGCAATTCCTTTTCCTGTTGTAGTTTGGCCTCTAAATTTTGAATTTGTTCGCGGCGGGCTTCAACTTCGATAAAGCGGCGAGACAACTCTTGACTTTGCAAGGTGAGAGATTGCCGCCACCCTTCCGCCTTCTGGGCTTCTTGCTGCAAAAAATCGGGAGTAAAGCCTGTTGTTAAATACTTCTGAACTAATTCTAGCACCCAGTTTGTAGCCGCTTGAATATGCAACAAAATCTTGCTATTTTCGCCAATATCTGCTAATACTAGCATCCCTTCATTTAAAACATTGCGATCGAAATCTGGCGGTAGCGTCAAGACAGTTTCTTGAAAAAGAATAGCCCATGTCTCATCATAATTTTGACAAGCCAGCAATTGCAGACTTATCTCACCTGAAATTTCCTTCTTTTGTACTTGGGCTAAATATAGCATAAGCGTAATTGGTAATTGGTAATTGGTAATTGTAATTGGTAATTCATAATTTGCCGTGTTAGAACAATTTGTTATATTTTTGAAACCAAATTTGTAGGGGCGGGTTCACCAACAATTTACGGTAAAAATGAATAATTTCATAAACCCGCCCCCGCCCACCAACAATACAAATGTACCATAATTTATTGGTGAAATGTTCATCTAAATAATCGCGGGGATGGGGCGGGTTTATGAGATTGTTTGTGGATTTCAT